>JBEIPE010000114.1:0-8560 GCA_040377215.1 Halobacteriovoraceae bacterium | reverse complement strand
TATCGCCGCGTGCTTTTGGAAACCCCGGAGCTTGCGGGATGGGGCGATACGGGTATCGTGTTGCAGGCCTACTTGCGTGATGGCGCTCCTCACTTGAATGACATTGTGATGCTCGCCCGTGAACGTGGTGTGCGCATGCCGATTCGTTTGGTGAAAGGCGCTTACTGGGACGCAGAGACCATCGAAGCCGAAGTTCATTCTCATCACGCTCCTCAGTTCTTGAATAAAGAAGAATCCGATCTGCACTTCCGTCAGCTCGCTGGGATGGCCCTCGCACATCCGCAAGAAATTCAATTGGCCGTAGGGTCTCACAATTTGCAGGACCATTGCTTCGTGGAAGCACTTCGCCAACTGCATTATCCGGCTGCGCCAACCATTGAGCACCAATGTTTGCATATGACCTACGAGGCGTTGTCTCACGGTCTGGCTCACATGGGCTGGCCGACACGAAACTACATGCCTATTGGAAACTTGCTCGTAGGGATGGCCTATCTCGTTCGCCGAATTATGGAGAACTCATCCCAGGTGGGGATTCTCACCATCATGCGGTCGCATAATAAAAAAGAAGCGTTTCAAACTCCGCTGGCGACTCATCAAGAAAAGATCCAGCAAGGAGTCTTGCAGCGTGATGATTTGGAAGCACGACTTGATTCAGGTTTCAAGAACTGCACACCCACCCGTCTTTATATTCCGAGCGAATTGGCCAAATTCGAAGTGGCGCTCACGAAAATGCGTGCTCAGATCGAAAGCAAACAAAATGAGTTCAGAGCGACAGCAGGAGACAAAATCCCATGCAGCTCTCATCCTGATCTTATCGTAGGCGTGGTGGCGGAAACACTTCCAGGTGTGGCCAATAAAACTGCCGAAGCATTTTATCAAGGCATGAAAAGCGGCAATGGCTGGACTGAAAAGCCTATCGCTTGGCGCGTGGGAGTCATTCTCAAGGCGGCTGATCGTATGTGGCAGCAGCGGGATGAACTCGCAGCTTTGATTGTCTTTGAAGCAGGTAAGACCTGGGGCGAGGCCATGGCGGATGTGGATGAAGCCATCGACTTCTTGAATTTCTACGCTCGTGAAGAATTGCGCTGGAAAGATATTTTGAAAGACGCTGCTCCTCGCGGAGTGACTGCTGTGATTGCTCCATGGAATTTCCCATTAGCGATTCCTTGTGGCATGGCGGTCGCTCCTTTAGTGGCGGGTAATGCCGTGATCTTAAAACCAGCAGAACAAACTCCACTGATCGCTCGTGAACTCGTCGAGCTCTTGTATGCTTGTGGTGTCCCAAAAACCGCCCTTGCATTTATGCCCGGAGATGGCGAGCGGGTAGGGGCGCCATTGGTGCAAGATCCCCATGTCGCCACGATTGTCTTCACGGGTTCTAAGGCCGTTGGCCAGTGGATCTATCGCACGGCCTCGTTGCAGCCGGTGGTGCATCCTATGACGGGTGCGACACTCCTCAAAAAAGTCATCACGGAGATGGGGGGCAAGAATGCCATCATCGTCACGAATAACTGCGAACAAGATGAAACCGTTTCTGGGATTCTCTACAGCGCCTTCGGGCATGCGGGACAAAAGTGTTCGGCCTGTTCACGTGTGCTCGTGGATACTGAAGTTAAAGACTCGTTGCTGACACGTTTGGTGAAGGCGATTGATGATTTGGAAGTGGGCCCCGCGACTTCACCCCATGTGCTGGTGAATCCTTTGATCACCGCTGCTGACCAAGCTCGTGTGCGCGCAGCGGTTGCGGCCGCTTGTGAGGAAGCGCAAACCTATGGCGGTAAAGTATGGGTCAATCGCTCTTCAGAGGACCAAGGTACTTTCGCCGTCGGCCCGGTGTTGATTGAATTACCAGCGTCCCGGGCCCGTCATCCCGACTCGTGGGCGCAACGTGAGATTTTTGGTCCTGTGGTGCACATCGTGCCTTATCAAGATCTCAATGAAGCCGTGGAGCTTTTCAATAGCACCGAGTACGGTCTCACGGGTGGCATTTATGGCCAGTCACAAGATGACATCGACTACCTCACTTTGGAATTGAAGTGTGGCAACCTTTACGTGAATCGCCCGAATACCGGCGCCCGTGTGGCGATTGAGCCTTTCGGCGGATTTAAGCTCTCCGGCACAGGCCCCAAAGCTGGTGGCGTGGATTACATGGGGCAGTTCCATGTAAATGCAGCCGCGGAATCAGTTTCTCCCGCAGTGAATTGGTCGAATGGTAGCGGTTTCCGTTTTGAGATTCCGCGCGCTAGCGGTCTGTCGAAAAATTCTCGGCAAACGCGTTGGGTGAAATTTGCACAATTAGTGCTCGCGAAATTTGAAACGCTCACAGGTGATGTCAGTGAGGCCAATAAGCGTGAGCTGAAAGGCTTTATCGAATGGGGTCAAACCCATTGGTCGACTCACCTGCAAGAGCCGCACGCCAATTTGCGCATTCCTGGGCAAACCAATTACAACCGCAAAGATCTCCCTCGCGAAGCCAGTGTATTTATCGTCGGCGAGACCCAAGCGAAGCTTCCGGCGCTCTTGCATCTTTTGAGTGCGCTGGCGGCCGGTTCGGGTGTGGCCATCGCTTGCACCAGTGATGAAAGTTACGCCCACTGGAAAGGACTTTGCGAGCTGGCCTGGCACAACGGCTTTGCGAAAGCGAATCTGGAAGTCTATCTCGCAGGCAAAACTGAATTGAATGAGATGTTGCAAAATCCTCATATCAGCTCACTCTATATTTCTGGCGGCGCTCAGTTTAGATCACAAATTCTTGCTCTCGCTCTTCCGGCCGATTCATTGAAGCATCATATGCGAGCACTCTTGCACGATGGTGAGCATCCACCGCTGGGTGCTTGGGGACCATGGGTGGATCAATATCTCCTGGTGAGGTCTTTTGCCGTAAACACCATGAGACATGGGGCGCCGTTGGAGCTCGGCGTATGAAGGTTCTCGTCTGGGGATGCGGAAACATGGCCAGTGCTTTTGCATTAGGCCTCGCCCGCGCACACCAGGATTTACAGTTTATTTGCTGGAATCCCAGTGTGGAGAAGGCCCAGGCGTTGGCCAAAAAACTAAACGGTGTGGTGCTGGCGGATGGCACAAAGCTTCCCGCAGTTGATGCCGTTATCCTAGGGTTCAAGCCGCAGAAACTCTCCGAAGCCGCACCGGCGTTGAGCGGACTGCAGTCTGATACAACTGTGATTTCACTTCTAGCGGCGGTCAGTATGGCGCGCTTGCAAACATTTTTTCCAAGCGCCCAGATTTTGCGTGTGATGCCGAATTTAGCGGTGGCCACTGGCAACGGTGTGGCCCTTTGGCAGGGACAAAAGACTTGGGGCGCACGCTTACAAGGCCTAGGTCTTGCGCCAGAAGTCAGTGAAGAGTTGATGGATGTATACACTCTTCATGCCGGCTGTTCGCCGGCGTTTCTTTTTTCTTGGATTGATGATGCCGCGAAGTTTGCCAGCGCCCACGGGGGCGATGCTGAGCTTTCACGCAAGATTCTTATCAAGGCCTGGCAAGGCGCACTCGCGGGCCTTGAAAGCGATCCTTTGAGCATGCAGCAGAAAATTAATGAGGTGGCGTCTAAGGGCGGCGTCACCAGGGCCGCATTAGACGGCTTTGCCTCGCGTGCCCCTGACTACATTGACCATGGATTTTCGGCCGGTTTAAAGCGAATTCAAGAGCTCAAATCTTAATTGGCCGGACAGGGACTCGCTCCACGATTGACCGCGGAGACGATTTCTTCCAATGTGCAGACGCGACGCGAGTCTTGTTTGAGGTAGCGCATGACCTCTTCTGAAGCGATCACCGTGCGTTCATGAATATCATGGAACAGAATCACGCCGGCATCCTGGCGAGAGGCCTTCATCTGCTTGAGCGTTCTTTCAACAATTTCTGAAGGCGCCTGCGCCATCCAGTCCAAAGTATCCACGCTCCAGAACACATGAATCAGATTTGCCTTGGCGATGCGGGTGCGAATATCTGGATTTGAAACCCCGGCGCCATAAGGCAGACGGTAAAATTTCATAGGGCGTTGGTGAATATCACCGAGGTCACTGGCGGCCGTTTGGATTTCCCATTGGCGTTGATCGAGGGCAAGTTTCGGAGTTTGACGGTGAGTGTAGGAGTGTGAGGCGAGCTCCATTCCGGCTTCGCGAATTGCTTTGGCCACGGCAGGAAGCTCTTTGGCCTTAGAAGTCAGTTGGAAGAACGTGGCCTTCAGTCCGTGGGTCTCAAGATTGCTCAACACTTTTTTCGAAGTCGTCGCACCCGGGCCATCATCAAAAGTCAGCGACCAGACTTTGGCAGGAAATTCTGTTCCGACGATATTGCCTGAACGTTCGGCCGACGGGAAAAAACGTGGGGCCACTTGTTTTTGCTGCCTGAGGGCCTGCAAATCAGCACGCATCTCGAGAGCTTGATGTTGATAATTTCGACGAGAGGTCACCCACTCAGGATTCTCTTTCAGGCCTTGACGGGCCTTAACGGTCAGGGCACGCCAATCAGCTTGCATGCTTTTACGTTCTTGCAGTGGCCCATAGTAGGCGTTGAGTTCGGCATAGAACATCTCAAGAGATTTTCTGACGACTTCATCTTCAATTTTGCTGAGGTCCATGAGCATTTGTTTGGTAAATCGGATCAAGTCTTCATGAAAATGTTGGAATAAAAGTGCATCCAAATCAGTCTTGGCGCTGGGAACGGTGACCTTCAGAAGATCGATGTTCTTGAGGCGTTCGTCTGTTGCGAGTGCAGGATTAAGTACAGCTTCGTAGATCTGGTTGCGCAGATCGAGGATACTGTGTTCGAGTTCTTCAATTTGCGCGCGAGCGGCGAGGAGTCCAGCGTAGTGCGGGTTCTCTTCTAGGGGGCCAGGATTCGTGTCGAGATGTTCGTCAAATTGCACCAGGCCTTCGTAGGCAGACAAGGTGGTGAACTCGATGGTTTGAAACTTACTGCGCATCTCGTTTTGGAGCTCTTCAACGGTGTACTGGGTTTCGAGAGAGGATATCCGACGATAGGGATCGCTGGGTGATTTGAATTGAGCGCAGGATGTGATCATCACGCCGCTTAACCATAGGGCCAGAACCTTCATCAGAGACCTCCTGAGTGTCCTTGTCGGAAACCCAGCAGAATACTTGAGTGTTTTGAGCTGTCGAACCAGGAAAGAAGGGCCTGCCCCTTGTGAGGGCGAGGCTTTAGATCAATAATATATGTGGAGGCAGTTGTGGAAGACATACGCTCGATTCTCTCGATGTATAAGTCCCGCCAAAAAGGTGATGATACCTCATTGCCTGCTCGTGAAGTGCCTACCGATACACCTACTCTTAGCGAAATTCCGGATGTGTTCTTTGATGAGATCCTTCCTCACGTGAAGCTCAGTCGCAGTGAGACGGTTCTACTGATGTTGCTCTATCGGCAGGTGTGGTGTCGTGCGAATCTCTATCGCAGTCACGGCATTGGTCCTTTGAACGCCTACCATGAGCTCGCCCGTCTACTTAACATGTCTCAAGACGATGTCATTCACGCCGTTCGCTCCCTGGAGGGACACGGCTTTATCACTACCATTCGTGCCGGCCAATATTTTGTGCGCAAGTTCTTCACAGAAGAGAACGACGCCAAGTATGGTCAGCATTATGAGTTCTAAGAACACACTCCCTTCCCAACGTTTAACTCGTCTCGTGTCCCTGTGTGGGGCAGGGGAGAATCTATGGGATATTGGATGTGACCATGGGCAGGCCGGTCTTTTAGCGGGCACCTCAGGTGCTTTTAAGCACGTCTCTTTCGTGGATCCTTCTTCTTCAGTCATCCAACTACTAAAAGATAAACTTGCTGCGGATATTCCAAAGGGTTTTTATATTAGTATTCTGAAAGGAAAAGGTAATCAGATCTCAGTCTCTTCCCCACACAATGTTTTTCTCATGGCTGGCTTTGGAGGGGAGGCGATCATCGAAACTTTGAAGCATCTCACTTCGCAGGATGTTTCCGCTTCTCGTTTTATATTGAGCCCCCATCGTCAGATTCTAGCCGTCCGTCGCTTTCTTAATGAGGGTCCTTGGAACTTACTTCACGAAGAGATCATCGAAGAGAACGATCAATTCTATGAAGCCATCGTGGTTGAATACCGCCCTGGTCGAGCTGTCTCGCTGTTCGGCGAAGAGCAATGGTCGAGCCCAGTGGGAATGTTAAGAAGGGCCCAATTGCTCAACTTGTTGCCTGTTCACCGAAACCCCCAGGACCAGGCCTTTTATCAGTATCTGCTAAGTCTGCAGAACCCCTCAAATTTCACATAGATTTTATTGGCGCCGTGGTATCATAAGACATGGCCGCTGACGGGAAAAAAGTCCTTTATCTCGGAGATGACACCGCGTACTTCAAAGTACTCGCCGTCGAGTTCCAGCGACTCTATCCAGAGCTCAAACTCGAACAAATCGCCGAACATACGCCTGAACGCATCCAAGGTTTGATTCTTAAGGTACTCGCGCTCAAGCCTTCGCTGGTCTTTATCGATTTCTCCAAATTCACCGACGACTATGTCCATCTTTCTCGTTTGTTGGTGAGAACGAATACTCTTCATCCCTGTCCGATTATTGGCCTGCACGACTATTTGTCGCCGCCGGATCAAGTCAAAGAAAGCTTTCTTTCGGGTGTGAGCGTTAACCATATTAAAAGTGCTGAAACTTTTGACGTGGTTTTTGATGGCGTAAGCCTCATCAAACCCGGTGGTGCTAAAGAGCATGGTTATGCCACAGCTAAAATTGCTAAAGAGTTGGTGGCCGGGCACCTGTGTAAAGTCGGTTTCATTGCCTCAGAGTTTCTCCATTTCGAAACAAATCTTGAGCTCACCAAAGGCGAAGAGCTCCGTGTGAAGCATCATTGGGTGCAAAAGAAATTGATTCCTTCCAATCTTTTGAAAGTGAAGAGCAGTTCCCAATCGCTGCTGTTTTATCATTTTAAGTACGCCACCGATGCTCAATTTGCCTGGGTCGATCCCGTCGTAAAAATCGAAGGTGATGATCCGCAACACATCAAAGAGCTTGAAGGTGAGCACGAACATGCTGTCACGAAGGCCCGCAAGGCCTTGCTCGCATGGCTCGATGACAATACAGAACGCTCCCAGCAGAAAACAGTTCGCGTACTGGTGATCGATCGAGAGATGACCTTCTATCAAAACCTCGCGCGTACAGATAAGTACGGCTATGCCATTCGTTGTCAGCCGTTTTTGAAAGACATTGCTGCAGAAATTGATGGGCAACGCCCCCAAGTGATTGCCCTGGCGCTGGATGTATCTAAAGAAGGTGAAAAACAAGAGGGGCCACTCAATGACATGGCGATGCTTGAAGCGATCATTCGTTTCCTAAAGGATAAGCTCGCCAAAGATCCGCCATTCCTCGTCGTGTTTAATGCCACTGCAACCTCCAAAGAGCTGCAGGCGTCTTTTGGGTACCCTCAAATCATGGCCTACGATGGCCCTTTGGGCCCTGAGATCATGCTCAAGATGGCTTCGGTTTTTGATAAGAAGCTCAAAGAAGCTGTCACCACACAAATGGCACAGTTGCCGACTCCGCGGGTGTTCATCAAAAAAACCCAGCCGATGTCCATTGCTGAAATTGAAGAAGTGATTGTGCTCTCCCAGATTTCTGAAACGGATCTCGTGTTCACCTGTAATCGGGCACTGCCGGTAGGAACCGTTTTACGTGTGGAAGATCCCTTCGTGGGCTACATCACCGTGGCGGAACATCCTCAGCTCGGTAAGGCCCCGGCCTATTACGCGCTCGTTAATGGTATCGGCGAAACAGAAAAAAAAGCTCTGCGCCGATTCGTGAACGCCATTTTCTTTAAAGACCATGATGCTGCGAAACTTGCTGAGTTGGAAAATTTCCAATCGCTCAATAAAGGCAAGTGGCAGGAGCTCCTGAATCAACAGAAAGCTCAGTTAGAAGCTGAAGAGAAAGCAAAAGCTGATGAAGAGGCCAAGAAAGCGGCCGAAGAAGCTGCCGCCAAAGCAGCAGCTGAAAATCCACCTGAAGACAAAAAAACTTAGTCTTTAAGCTTCTGTCGGAGAAGTTTGAAGTCTTCGCCCTTTGGCTCAGAGGCGTACACTTTCATTTCCCAGAGTTTGAGCCAATCAAACGCTTTTTCCTGATGAGGGAAATTTTCCTTCTCCAGTACGGCCCTGGCCGCCCTTGGCCCGTCCTGCCCACTGAGGTTCATCCCTTGCTGCTTAAGCCACTTCTCAAAGGCCTGCCACGTTTCCTGCCGCTCACTGTGCGTAGAACGTGGCACACGTGTGCGCCAGTACTCCCAGAACCAGTAGCCCAGAATGCTGACAATCAATACCCACAGCCCTGCCATATAGAACGTGCTGAGATCCCAATTCAATTTTTCGGCCCATGAGCGCTGCTGCTCGCGATCATAGTCTTCACTCCAAACCAAGAAGCGGTAATTAATAGAATCCACCCACATCTGCGTATCGCGCACCCAATTCGGCAAATTGCGAGAATCAAAAAACCGTCCGGCCGTACTGCGCTGACGGAAAAACGCCACGCCATCAAGTTCAGCACGCTCTGGAACGACC
>JBEIPE010000353.1:0-2870 GCA_040377215.1 Halobacteriovoraceae bacterium | reverse complement strand
TCATTAGAGTTGAGCGTGAAGGAGCAGGAGGCCTACTGCGCTTGGCGTGGCGCCCGTCGCATGGAAGCGGCGATTTTTGATGCGGCCACAATGACGCCGGCCGATCTCAAACGTCCTACACCAGAATTTATTACCAAGCCTTGGTTGCCCTGGACGCGGGATCGTCGTGGGACGTTTTTTGAAAAAGCCGTGCAAGACCCTAACTGGCAACCGACCGCCAGTGACTGTTCTCTCGCTTTTGTCGCCGGTTGTGACAAAGTGGCGGTTTATCAACCGCACAACACTGACAATGTGGCCTGGTCTGGAATGTTTCATGTGCTCGGTGGTGAAGCTGAAATCTTTCGCAATCCCATCGAACCTCAACTTGTCATGCGTCTTTCTTCACGCCGACTCCCGGCCAATGATGATGGCCATCAACTCGGTCGTCGTGGCGAGCGTGCCCTTTCCCGTGGCTTTCGCTGTTATCGGGAGGTCTTCCCATGAAGTGGTTGTTGCTGCTGCTTCCTCTGTTCGCATGGGCCGATGAAGGTGACGATTGGAGTAAACGCTGGTTTACCGTTAGCGAAGTGGTCGAGCGCCATGAAGGTTACCAAAATAACGATGTGATCAAAAAACCGGAGGGCACCTGGCAGCTGCTCTATGCTGTCATTCGCACAGAAGAGGCCCCTGCCGGTTTAAGTAAAGATTGTCTGTGGGTGAAAGTGCCTGCGCATGATGATGGTGAACTTCGTATCGTGGCGATTCATCCTGGCAAAGCTTGTGCGGGCACATGGGAAAATCCCGCCACCATCGTCATGAGTGGACTCAAGGCGATTCAAAGTTCGCAAGAAGGCAGCGAAGCGAAGCTGTGGCTCACGCTGGCCAATGGCCGTGTGCTCAACTGGAAAGTGCGCTTCATCAACAAGATCAATGAGCGAACACCGGTGCTCTACGATTCTTCAGCTCGCGCTCGTTCTTATCCAGGTGCATTTTTCTTCGCACCTAATTCAGAGATCACCGGTGCCAAGGCGCGCGATCTTGTCGGCGATATCACGGATGAGTATCCCACGAATCCTTGCTCATTTAAGGATGGCAGCTGTCAAAAATGCCGTTGGGGTGTCTATCAGGTGGCGAGTGATTATTTCTGTGGCATCGATCGTTGCGGAGAAAAAAATCAGCCGGCCTGTCGTCGAGGAAAAACTTGGCAACGGACGCGTAACGAGTTCAGTTGCCGAACGGACGATAGCCACATTTTCTGTGGCCCGGGCCTTAGGGTTGAGTGTGAGGGAGAGCGGGCGATCTGCCGCTAGCGCGCACATTCACCACATCACGCTCCCAAGACACGATCGTATCGGCGATCACAAAAGGTGCGCGTGAATGCGACCAAGCTGCGACTTTGCTGACTTGGTTTTGCCACAATTGACCATTCAGAGCGAGAGTCAGGCTTTCTTTTGTCGTGAGTGTTTCCCATGGGATTTTGCTCGCCCAC
The DNA here is from genome assembly GCA_040377215.1 of Halobacteriovoraceae bacterium. Taxonomy (GTDB): domain Bacteria; phylum Bdellovibrionota; class Bacteriovoracia; order Bacteriovoracales; family Bacteriovoracaceae; genus UBA6144. The sequence goes on along the minus strand of JBEIPE010000353.1, from coordinate 1,402 downwards.
CACACGTGCGTGAGTTTCTCTTTGAGCATCACGAGTTCAGCGCCCGAGATGGTGACGAGACGAATAGATTGGCGCGCGGCCGGTTGTGCATAGAGATCACGCCAGGTGGTGATGCCCAGTGGGAGAGTGAGCTGCCAATTTTTTCCACCGATAACGGCGACATCAACTTCGCTGGTTGAGAGCACAGCTTCGGCGACGTCTTGTCCAAGAGTCTGCGCTTGATCGTTTTGCATCAGCGGCCTGACTTCACTCACCATCATGTCACGCCAGAACTGCAACCATTCAGCGGTCGCTGGATCTGGAAAAATACTTTTGTCTAAATAGCGCGCCGGGATCAGCTGACGGTGGTCAATCGAAGAGTCTTCAGTGAAACAGTCTTCCGTTTCTTTGAAGAAGCGATGGCACAAGCGCACGGGTTGGTGCACGAATGTCTTTTCAGCATTGACTGCTTTCTTTTCAAGATCCCACACAAGATCGACACGAGCAAAAGATGTTCCTTGCCCAAAGGCCTGCATAACAGGAATGCCGTTGATGAAGTTGGCGACTTTACCAGGACCGCCGCCGGTAATCACAGCATCAACGCTGCCAGGGGGGAGTTCATTGACGAACTTGGCGAGCGCGCCGTCATTGTCACAGACTTTGGGATCACGCGGATCAAAGTTTACTTTGGCCAGCGGTAGGCTTTTCTCTTGAGCACGCTCCACTCCACACTTCACTCCACCGTGCATAACAAGCACGATGACTTCAGCGCCTTTGAGACGCAGGCTGCGTGATTGCTTGAGGAAAGATTGCATAGCGGGCTCAACATAAAGACCGTTCAGCACACTTGCGTCTAGTTTTGCCGGAAGATCATCCGGCAAGAGACCAATAAACCCAACTTTCACTTCATTGATCTCTTTTAAAAGCTGAGGCGTGGTCTTGCCCCACTCAACGGGCTTCGTCGTTTTCAGATCAAGCAGGTTGCTCAACAGAACCGGCGTGTTTTGTGTTTTGAAAAGATGAGGCATCCAACCCGTCGGACTGAGCGGGGCCTTCATACTAGGGCCGGCCGCCAAGTCATTGGCCGAGAGTGCGATAGCGTCGTATTTCAAACGTCCGAACATTTCGACCAGCGCCTTTGCACCTGAACTGCGTGAAACTAAAGTTCCACTGAGAGCGTTCCCGGCATCTACCAGCACCACTTGCGAGGGATACTTCGCACGCAGGATTTCCATGTAGCGCGCCATGATCTCAGCGCCGCCCACAGAGACCAGGGCCTTCTCCGGTGAGTGCTTGTCTTCCGCACTCTCTTGTTGTGCCTCAAGCTGCCCCTTCAAATCATTGGTTGAGATAAGAATGAGTCGACGTTCAGTTGTTGCCAGCGAGCCGACGTCAGCTTCCTTTGGTGAACTGTAGAGCTGAT
>JBEIPE010000422.1:0-2034 GCA_040377215.1 Halobacteriovoraceae bacterium | reverse complement strand
GAAGAGCAGCGCTTCTTAGGTGAGAGCGGTTATCTTTTGCGAGACAGCTTTCAGTATCACTTCATCAATGAGGGTGATGCTGACTTCACTCAGTTCCTGAGTCGCTTAAAAGCAAAGAAAGCGAAGCACATTCGTCTTGAACGTGAGTTTCCTACTCTAAAAATTGAGCGACTGACGGGCGCGCAGCTTACAAGCGAGCACGCGCGTGAAATGTATTCGTTCTATCGCGCGACCCTCGAAGAGAAACAGGCCATCGCCTATCTCACGCCGGCCTTCTTCGAAATGCTTTTTGCGACGATGCCCGACAATGTCCTTTATGTGAGAGCAAGTGAAGGTGAGCAACTGATTGCGGGAGCACTGTTCTATTACGATGAACATCGTCTCTACGGCCGCTACTGGGGCTGCCATGCCCATGTGCCCAACCTGCACTTCGAACTTTGCTACTATCAAGGCATCGATTTCTGCTTAGAAAAACGTCTCGAAGTCTTTGAGGCCGGCGCCCAAGGTGAGCATAAAATCCAGCGGGGTTTTCGACCGGTGCTCACAACAAGCGCTCACAAGATCACCCATCCTGGATTTGCCAAGGCCATCGAAGCCTTCGTCGTCAAAGAGCGCGAAGGCGTGCGCGAGGCGATGAGTGAGCTCTCTCACCTCTTGCCTTTCAAGGCCCACTGATAAATCTTCAAGTCCACGACATCGCCTTCACTAAACTCCACACCCTCTTTCTCGAGCAGTGCTTTCTGTCGAATCCATGACTCACTCATTTCAGGAAATGAGATGCGCCCTTTGGCGTTGATCACGCGTTGCCAGGGCAATCCGGCGACACCGGAACTCGAATGGAGAATCCACACCACGCCACGCACACCTTGCGGCTTACCGGCGAGCTTGGCGATTTGCGCATAAGTCGCCACTTTGCCGCGAGGAATTTTTTTCACAACGGCGATGACCTTGACCGTGAACTCAGTCATACGCTTTCAAACTCCAAACCCAGCGCTCGCACAGTCTCTGTCAGGACCTTCATCGACTCTTCAAGTTTTTGAGGTGCTTGATAAATGTCTTCTCGTGGGCACGTAAAGCGCAGCACTGTTTTTTTCTCCAGACGCCACTTCCGAAGATGCCACTCTTCATCGATCGTGAGGTGACAGAAATCTCGGTCAAAAATCTGCCTGAGAGACGGATTCAAGGGACCACTCGCGATGGTCACTAGGCTCGCCTGCACTCCAGGCTCTTGAGCAGCGACGCAAAGTCCTTCCACAATCTGGCTGCGTTTTTTTGTGACCCAAAAAGGTGCATAAGCACGGGAGCGTTCATGCCCAAGGCACACTTTCATTTTTCGATTATCCAAGTAACACCAGAGCTGAGGGAAAGATCCTCGTTTGGCGCCTACGCGCCTTAATCGCCACGGCACACCTTCAAAGGGCAGCCATTCTCCGTCGGAACTTGCGAAATGCTCTCTCAAGAGAGCGGTCTTGTGAGTCTGTGATTTTTGATAGAAGAACATAAACACGAACGGCCCAAGTACCGCTAATCCGATAAAAATTATTTCCATGAATCTATGGTAAACTGTATGAAAGCCCGAGTAAACGCGACAGGAACTTTTCTTTGGCCAACCATAAGTTCCTCTCTAGCTTTTCTGCGTCCATCCGATAAGATGAATGTGTCCCGTACCGGTTCCCGGTTTTTCAAGACAACGCCCCCGACATAGCTACCTAGCCTGTTCCCAATAACAAAGGACTGATCATGAAACGTGATTCTGGCCCCCTGTTTATTGACCCGGACCATGTTAAATTTGCCAGGACCCCTGACACAGCGATCGAATTCTCTAATGAGATCGATGTGTGGAGTCGCATGGAGTTCCAGATTCGTGCCCAGATCAAAGAGCTCCGTGTTTCAGGTGAACACTCTGTTCGCCCCCAGTCAGTGCCTGCCCGTAAGCGTAAAGACCTCGCGACCTTGGTTTACAGTATCCGTCAAAGACTCGACTAAAGCGGTCCCCCGAAATTCTTGGCAGTTTTGGGGGACCCTGGGCCTGAT
>JBEIPE010000078.1:0-10292 GCA_040377215.1 Halobacteriovoraceae bacterium | reverse complement strand
CGCGTACATCAGGCGGCCGCCATCAAGATGCGCGACCTTGCCTGGGAACTGCTTCACCATCTCGCGATTGTGAGTGGCCCACACGATGGTGAGACCTTTGCGTTGGTTGTAGTGATTGAGAAGTTCAAAAAGACGGAAGCTCGCGTCGCGATCAAGGGCAGACGTCGGCTCATCGGCCAAGAGAGCATCCGGTTTTGCCAAGAGTGCGCGAACCATAGCGACCTTACTCTTGAGTCCACCGTTGCACTGCTCGATCTTGGTGCCTAGGTGATCATAAATGCCAAGCACGCGAGAGAGTTCGAGAAGTTCTTTATGAAATTGTTCGCGTGAATCATACAAGCGAGCGTCGTAGCTCACCCACATATTCTGTTCGCAGGTTTTCTCATTCCACAAACGGAGATCTTGAAAAACGCTGGCGACAAAAAAACGTGAGTCGTCTTGCAGGCGTTGAATCTTTCCAGAAGTCGGCTCAACGAGGCCGGCCATCATATTCAAGAGCGTAGATTTTCCAGCGCCGCTAGCGCCGGTAACGAAAAGAATATCTTTGGGAAGAACGCTCAGCTGTACTGAGCGCAGAGCTTTCACTTTGCCGAAATCAACGGTGACTTGGTCGAAGTGGAAAACCGGGCGAACCTTAGGAACGGCCGGCGATGATGTGGCGTAACGCTGGGTATACATCCGTGCAACCTCGGCGGAAAAGTAATGAGTGCGCCATCTTAGCGCGCTCTTCTCTATTGTATCGGGCGGCCAGGCCTCACGGCAAGGGCCCTTTGGTCAGGGAAAAACCTGCCCAGTTCACTCAGGAAACCACGCCTTCCTGCTTAAGGATTTCCCACGCACTTTCAGAGCAGTAGACGTTCGGAACGAAGTTAAATTTGTTCTGGAGGGTCCCGATGACCGAGTTCTCCATGTCCCCTAAAAGTCGGACTTCCCCATTATCCATCAGGATCTTCGCCGGATCGCGCTCTAAGAGGAGGTTTTGGGTGGTTTTACTCTTCACCAGCTTCTTGCGGGACTTCACGAACATGATGTGTTTCTTCGGGAAATCTTCCAGGACCCAGTCTTTCTCCGAGCCTTTTTTCTTCAGGACATCTTTGATTTCTTGCAGCTTCTCTTGGGCCTTGCGCAGAATCTTCTCATTTCCGGTGTCATCGTCTTGATCCAACAAACGCTGCTTGAATTCGTCACAACGAACAGTCTTCGGTGCGATCTCAAACAACAGACGATGGGCCATGTCTTTCATACGGGGATAACGATCGAGGTCACCGGAGTGGTACTGCGTATGGACGATGTTCATGAAGTACTGATCATTAAAGCTATAGAACTTCACCGGGTCGTTAGCGACCATATCCATGAGCTGTGAGTATGTGTGCACTTTTCCTTTCTCGAGGAGGAAGTACATCATCTCTTCGGCCATGGCATCAAAGCGCGCTCCACGGGCACTGCGAATTACTTGTGAGTACCAAGCGTAACGGGCCATCAAGAAATCTTCCACCGCATGAAGTGCGTTGTGATTGATGGCCATGATGTCATGCTCACCCACTTTCACGGAGCGGAAGTGATTCAATAAATAATCGCGGTCGTAAGTACCGTAGTGAATGCCTGAGTAGTGAGCGTCACGCAAAAGATAATCCATGCGATCGCAATCAATCTCTGAGTGAAGAATTTGATTGGCGAGCACGCTCTTATCAACCCCTTTCACCAGATCAGAAATACGTTGAGGATCGATGCCACTCTTTTTCAAGAGCTGGGTGATGCCGCCGTCGTAATCCGTGTTCTTAATGATGTAGGAGCCCAAGTGCTCATGATCATCAGCGAGGCCTTTGCTGTTTTTCGCATGGGTGGTTTCACCATAGCGGATGTAGGCCATCTCTGTGGTGTGAGAAAAAGGAAAAGTTCCGAGGTCATGGAGCAAAGCCGCCAGGCGCACACTTTGATTGTAAGTCTTAGCATCGCTCTTCACAGAGTCATCGTAGAGATGGCGATCGGCCACAGCGCGCCCCATGGTCTTTAGAATCATATGCGAGTTATGCATCACTCCAATGGAGTGACCGAAGCGCGAGTGCTCAGCGCCGGGAAAAGTATAGAACGTGAAACCGAGCTGACGGATCCAACGCAGGCGCTGATAGAACGGCGTGTGGATGATATCCCATTCAAGATTGGTGAGGGAGACATGTCCGTAAAGGACGTCGTAGAAAACGCGATGCTTGGGGATTGTTTGCTTAACTTCCATGTTTATCTCGCAGAAATAAAAAAGGGGCCAAACCATGGCCCCTTTTCAAAAAATCTTTTTGGTCTACTGAAGAGTCTTCGCTTGGCGCTTACCTTTGCGAGCTTTCTTAAGCTTATCCATTGCGTACTCGATCATCATGCCCGCTTCACGGCGCAAACCGTTGTCGTGGATGAAGCGATAGAAGTTCTCAATGTCCGCGTTGTTGGCGCGGAAGTTCTTCAGGGTCATGACTTCAGGGACGGCTGCCGCTGCGGCCGGGCCTGCTGGAGTAGTTGCTTTGTCTTCTGTCGTGGCCTTAGTCATACGAGCTCCTTGAGTCGAAATAATACTTTTTTAGGGTCAGTTATACTAGGCTTCTTTGCTCTCGATCATCCCGTAACTGTGCAGCTTGTTATACAAGGTTTTCACAGTGATTCCGAGTGACTTCGCAGCGCGTGTTTTGTTACCGCCCAAGTGGTCAAGGGTCGCCAAAATATGTGTTTTCTCGAGGTCGTGGAGGCAAACTTCTTCAAATTTAACCTCTACTTTCACTTCTTCTTTCACTTCTTCGCGGCGCAACTCAGGCAAGTGGCTTTCGTCGATGTACTGGCCTTCAACCACTACCGACGCGCGCTCCATGATGCCTTTCAGCTCTTGGATATTTCCTGGCCAGTGGTAAGCGTTCAGCTTCGCTTGAGCTGAAGAAGTCAAAATCTTAGCTTCGTTTTGAGCGCGGCCATCGTTCAAGAAGTGCTCCGCAAGGGCGCGAACATCTTCAGTGCGCTCTTTCAAAGAAGCGACACGAACGTTCATGGTGTTCAAGCGGACATAAAGCTCAGCTTTGAACTCACCGCGAGTGACTGCGTCTTCAAGGTTGCCCTTGCTGGTCGCGATAACACGTACGTTGATCATGGTCTTTTCTTCGTTATCTGAAGACACCACTTCGCCGGTTACCATGGCGCGAAGGATTTTCGCCTGAAGGGTATGCGACAAAGCGTGGATATCGTCGAGGATCAAAGTACCGCCGTTAGCTTCTACGAAGGCGCCTTTCTTTCCTTTCTTACCGAAGAGCTCGATGTCCAAAGCGTTTTCCTGCATAGATGTGCAGTGAACGAGGACACAAGAGCCGTTCTTACGGTGACTCCAGAAGTGGATTTTACGAGCGAGAATCTTCTTACCTACGCCGTGTGCGCCTTCGAGCAACATCGGGAAGTCTTGCAAAGCAAGTTTCTTCGAGATGGCGATGGTCTCAAGCATAGACTTAGAAACAGCGATCAAGTTTACGCGCTCACCATTATCTTGTGAGCCGGTTTTGATGTCGTATTTCGGACCAGCGATGCGCTCTTGCTCACGAACCGCAAGTTTTGCCTCAAGTTCACGTGCCATGTGGCGAGCGACCAAATAGAGGCGCATGTTGCGGATGGGAGCGTTCAATGACTTCAAGTCTTCGTTGATTGAAGCCACGTCTTTTTCAGAGAAAGAACGGTCTTTCTTAGATGATTGGATATGGATGGTCGCGATCACAGTCCCTTCATGCATAACAGGAACAGCGAGTTCTGATTCAACAACATCATCGCGCTTTGAGTGAGCTGTAATAGGGTCACGCTTTACGTTGTTAGACCAGTAAGCGCGCTTCATGCGAGAGACGTAGCCTGAAAGGCCGATGCCTTTGGCGAGGATTGAACCTTCTACTGAAACGCCGTTCTCAGCAACCAGACGAGTTGAGCCGTCTGAGATCACTTCAAAGACTTGAACCTTGTGTTCGCCAGAGAGTTGGAAGAAGTAACCGCTGATTTGTGAGAAGAAGATGGTCTCGTCCAAATGACTCAGCAACTGTGTGCAAAGTGTATTAAGTTCGAGGGTTTGAGTAGAGCTTTTCATGGTTATCTCCTTGACACTAATAAAAGTGGTAAGCCACATTTTGTGCAATGCGTAACTATGAAAAGAGTACAGTATGCCTAAAAATATTACAAGACTATTTTGCTGCGGTGTTTAAACTTTAAACGATTTTTCGTGTGAAATCGACTAGTTAGTCCACCGCGGGGTGTAGGTACGACCGAAATCCTGGGTCAACTTGCCCAAAATCTCCCCGTCCCTGTTCATAATGTAGATATCCTGAGTGGCCTTGCTGCGCGAGAGCACGCGCTGAGAGGTAAAGATGATGAATTCGCCGTCTGGAGACCACCAAGGCTCCTCATTAGAACCGAAGTCCTTCGTGAGGCGAGCGAGATTATTCCCCTGAGCGTCGATGCGGTAGAGATCAAAGCCATTATCTACCCAAGAGGTGAAGACAATGGATTTCCCATCTGGTGAATAGCGTGGAGAGGCGTTGAACTGACCTACAAAACTCACGCGGCGAACGTTCTTCTCTGTGCCACGAGGATCCATGATGTAGATGTGTGCACGGCCTGCACGACTAGAAAGAAAGCTCATGCTCGCCCCGTCAGCTGTTACCGTTGGGTCCACATCTTCAGCGTAATGATTGGTTACTTTGCGAAGCTTCTTCGTAGCGAGATCCATCTCATAAATGTCGGCGTTCCCTGAAGTCGTGAGCGTGAAGTAGATGCTCTTCCCGTCGGCGCTATAAGCCGCTCCTGAGTTCACGCCCGGATGGCCCGATACCGTGGTGAACTTACGTGTCTCACGGTCGTAAACTTTCAAGTCGATGTTCTTATTCTCTTTGCCACGACGATCGCCGGTAGCGTGAGACTGAATCAACGAAAAGATAATGTTGCGATTATCCGGAGAGATCGCAGGAGAGATGATGGTTGAATTAAAAAATGTCAGACGTTCGACACGACGACCATCGAAGTCCATGATGTAGAGTTCTTTGCGCGTATCACGTCCCGTGGTTGAACGATCCGAGACAAACACGATCTTCTCGCGGAAGATTGAGGCCTTGCCCGTAATACGACGGTAGATAGCGTCTGAAAGTTTATGACCTTCATCGCGAAGCTTTGTTCCTGCAGGACTTGCTGAATCTTTGCCGATGACTTTTCCGGCTTTGCTCACTTCGGCAGTGATCTCAACGCCCGCACCTGCACCCGATACCGTAAACGCCACCATGTAGTAACCGCTAGTATTACCGGTGGTGCCAATTTCAAAACGGTGTTTGTAGAAAGCGAAGTCATTTTGAATCAATGACAGCACTTCTTCTAAAACTTTCTGCTGGGCCGCATTTAAAGAACCGCTGATGCGCGGCTGTCCAAAAGTGAGTTGGTCTTTCGCATCAAGCGCCTCACCCACTGAGAGCATGGTGACGGGTGCATCTTCCGCGTGAACGGAAAAAGTCATAAGGCATAGGATGAGAGCAAAAAACTTCATAAAAACTCCTAAATCAATGGGAAGCCAAGAACAAGTCCACGGCTACCAAGCCTTGGGGCCGCCTCCACAGGTGGAGGAGCAAAAGGTGCTGAAGCTTTCACAGCTTCGAGGGCAATATTATCGTATTCAGAATTTCCACTCGACTCACGGATACTCGCTTTGAGAATTTCTCCACGTGGGCCAATCCAAAAATGGATTTTGCATTTAAGATTTTGCTCTTTTAAAAAGCCGGGCACTCGCCAATTTTGACGAACCTTTTCAGGAATCGTTTGCACGTAGCCAACATAAACCGGGTCAGCGATATCACTATTATTTCCAACTAAGGCCGTGCCCTTGCTCAGACGGTTTCCTTCAATGATCAGGCTATCAAGCCCCGTCACTTTGCCGCCCTTCTCACCTTTCTTATCTTTGGGTGCCGTTTTCACTTTCTGTGAGCTGTAATCTTGTAAGAAAGAGGAGAGAGATTTTTTTGGCTTTGTTTCATCAGGAATGACGAGATCGCCCTCTTTTATGACATCTTTGGCTTCTTCCACTTTGGTAGCTTCCGCTTGGACGGGCTTTTCCTGTGGAGATTCTGTCGGAAGCTCCATCTGACGAAGTTCTTCAATGGTGAGCTTAGGCATACCCACAACATCAACCCGCACAGAGGCACTTAGAATTTCTACGGCAGAATTATCAGTGCCCGCCACCACTCCCAGTACACGGCCAGTGATGAAAGCGATCATGATCAGAAAGATATGCAGAGCAACGGCCAGCATGAAGCTGGACTTAAAATCATCGGAGAACCATTGGCGGTCACGTTCTAAGACGTCCACTCTTACCCCTGGCTTTTGTCGATTTCAGTGACTAAGGCAATATTAGAGATGCCGGCTTTTTTTAGCGCAGCGATCAGCTTGGCCACTTTCTCATACTTAAGTGCGTAGTCGGCACGTAAGTAGATGACATCTGTTTTGGCAGCTTTCAATTTCGCAGACACACTTTTGAGCAATGTCTCGCGAGCAATCTTCTCTTTACCGAGAAAATACTCTTCACCTGCTGACACGGAGAGGATCACCATCTCTGGTCGCAAATTGAGATTATCCACTTTGCCGGTCTTCGGAAGTTGCAGTTTTACGCCACTGAACATCATCGGAGCGGTGACCATGAAGATCACCAACAGCACCAACATGACATCCACTAATGGTGTGACGTTGATTTCTGAAACGGGACCTTTACGAGGGCCGCTGGAAAAACCCATGGTCTTTTCCTAGTCGCGACGGAGCGTGATCAATGAACGCTCCACCAAGTTAAGGAAGTCCTGTCCAAAAGCATCCATCTGGCCTGACATCCGTGCCAAGCGCGTGCTGAGTGAGTTGTAAAACCATACGGCAGGAATCGCAGCAGCGAGACCAACAGCAGTGGCCACGAGAGCTTCAGCGATACCTGGCGCCACCGCTTCGATTGAACCGCCACCGCTTGCAAGACCAGAGAAGGCATCGATGATGCCCCAAACTGTGCCGAACAAACCAATGAAGGGAGCGATCGAACCAATCGTTGCTAATGTAGCGACACGAAGATCCAGCTTTTCTTGTGCTTGAGCCAGGCCGAGCTTCAGTGCACGCTCCACCGGAACAAAGTTTTGTCCCTTGAGGTATTCCGACAACTGATGCTTGTCCTGCAACTTTTCATTAAGACGATTAATTTCTTCGTACCCTTTGCGATACATCAGACCCATCGTTGAATCGTGATTGCCGATAGCGGCCTGAAACAACTCACCCATGCTAGCGTTGCCACGGAAGGCTCCGAGGAATTGCTCGTTGGCCTCATCGACGGTTTTGAGTTCTTTGATTTTTTGGATCACGATCGCCCATGACACAACCGAGCAGACTACGAGAAGTAGTAAGACGACTTTGACCACGACGCCTGAATGCCAAAGGATTTCCCAAATATTGAGGTTGCCGGTCACATCACACTCCTTTGTGACGCTTGAGCGGTATTCCTAAGCTGTAGGGAAAGGCCAGCGCAAGCGATGACGGTAACAATAGTAGGCCAACGATAACATCCAAATAACTAGAAGGAAAGGCGCTGAGGGAAGATGAGTGAACTTGAAGGGAGCAAAATCCGCTCCCCAAATAGGATCAACACCCAAGAGTGCGCCCATGGGTGCAGCAAAAACTAACAAATAGACCGCAACATCGCCCCAGTGCTGAAAGCGTGGCCCCGAAACAATGAGCAACGCCAAAAAGTGCAGATGCATAATAAGCGACGTACCAAAATAATCCGGCACCACGAGACGAAAAGCTGCCCAAAATCCTGCGAGGTAAAACGCAAAACGCCAGCGCTCTTGGCGCGTGTTCGTCACCGGAAATAAATCTTGTAGAATGGCCAAGCAGAAATAATCAATCATCAGCCACAGTCCGGCGCCAACGAAGGCGACCAAATGGTAACCAAAGTAGGGCTGGTTCTGGGACTGAACCACGGGCCCACCCATGACAAGGAAAACAGCTGTGAGAAAAGCCGCTACCACAAAGGTTCGGCGATCGGGCATACGCCACTCTTCTTTGAAGAACGCTCTCACTCCTCGAGGGCGGTAAAGCCGGACACGTAAGAGTCGATGAACGACCCACACCGCAAAGAGCTTGGCGACCACCGCGAGTTCCCAGCCGTTGTTATGGACCCATCCCTCAACCAATGAGAGTTCGTGATCTAACAAAAAATGAAAGAAAGCTGCAATGGAAGTCAGCACGACATGGCATGTGACTTGGACACAGATATAAAACGCCCACCACCGTAAATTTCGATAAAAATCTTGGTTGGCCGCTGTTATTTTCACAGAGCTTTTTCTTCCGGGGCGAGCCAACGAATTTGCATTTCGGGCGAAGGATAAAGTTTTACGTAATCAGCGAAAGATGGATTCCCTTTCACCAAACGATCAATTTTACCCAACAGGCGCACATACGCATTCCACAGCTCTGGGTGGGGCTTTAACAATGCATCCATCTGCTTGGTGATTTGAAACTGCTGCTGAAAACTGAAGCCCTTCTCAGCGATGAAGCGAGTATAACCTTTGCCCGCATCGTGAATCGGCGACATATCGGGCTTCGTTCCTTGGAAGTTCTTCCCGGCCAGGTCTTTAAGTTTTGCCGGACGTGCGTAATCCTTGAGCCAGCCCTGCTGTAGGCGCAACACATCTTCCAGCAACAGAAGTGAAATTTCTAACTTGCTCAAATCCATGCTGCGAACGAATGGGACTGAGAATAACAAGCAGTACTCGCCATCTTGCCATGGCAATCCCAGGTGACCTGGAGCTGGTGAATCTAGGGCCAAAAGACGGAAACGCTTCTGCAACATCCCCACAGATCTCAGGATGGTTGAGAAAGACTCTTGCAACCCATAGTCCGGGCGATCAAAGTCCCAACGCAACAGCGGAGCTTGTTTCACCAGCCAATACTCGGCGGCGAGCGGCCAGAACTCTTCTTCAGTGGGCCATAGAAAACGCTGCTTCTCTTCTTCGCTACGTATTTCTTTAATACGCACGACTTCAGTTTTCTTACGTTGAACTTCCTGCAACAAGCCGTCTTTTTTCAAAACATCTTTCACGTTTTGAAAATCGACGACATCGAGTTCTTTTTCTTGCGGTAACTTCGCGTCTTGCGCCCAAGTCGGCAGCACAAAGAGAAGGCTCATAAGAAGGTATTTCATGGACGTGCCACTCCTTCTTCCCAGTGATCGTGCAAACGACCCCAGTAGTAGAGTTCCGAGAGATCCAATGAGAGCGAATCGAAGAATTTTGGGTAACGGGCCTGAAAACAATCCGGGCGCTTAGCGAGAAGATGCTTCTTCCACACAAAGCCCTTCCAATCCGCCACGCTGACGTAGGCCCACTCATCACTGATCACAACCTTACTGTCTTCGATGACTTTCAGCGGATGACCGCACTGAATGGTGGTCAGGCTTGGAGAAGTCCGTGCCGGTGATTGATGAACGTGCCCGAGCAGAGGAATGAAATAGAACACTCCAACCGCCTTGTCCTGGGCGATCGCTGCCGCGGAGAAGATGAAGAGAATGAGCCACTTTTTCATTAGACCTTCCACCGGAACTGGATGGTTTCCCAATTGTGACACTGCGGACAGCGCCAGAAAATTTCGTCCGAATTGTAACCACACTGCGAGCAGTAGTGGCGCGTGAGTGAACCAGACAGCGTATTAAGAAGCTGTTGGGTTTGCACGAGCGCCTCGTCTCCCTTGCCTACAGCGATCAAAAGTTTGATGTACTCCATTTTAAGCACATCACTCTGGCCGTGATTCTTCATCCAACGATCAAGTAACTCGAAAGCTTCTTGCGGGCGTTCATTGGCCTTAAGCAAACGAATCTTTGAGAGCACCACAGAGGGAGCGCTCATCAAGTCGCCGTCTTGCATCTCAAGGAAAGTGCGCTTGAGTGTGTCGAGGCGTTGGGCATACTCACCGGGCTGAGGAGCGCCTTTGTGTAATTCATCCAACGACACAAACAGGAACGACGAGAACATCGGATGCTCTTTAAGGAGCTCCATCAAGAGCATGTTGGCGTCTTCCATCTGGCCTTGAATCAAGTGGAGCTTCAAGCGCAAGATCTTCGCCGATACGGAAGGCGAAAAACGGAAAGCATCATCGAGGTCTTCCACCGCTTGGCGGAAGTTCCCCTTCTCAAACTGGGCCTTGGCTTTTTGTACGAGAATGTGCGAGATGGTCTCCGACTGGTTCTCGTGGCCAACTTTTGAAAGCATGATGCGGTAGTT
>JBEIPE010000137.1:0-7536 GCA_040377215.1 Halobacteriovoraceae bacterium | reverse complement strand
CTCTTCCATGCAAGCGCCACAGGTGGTGCATGAATCGAGTTCATTGGCCGCGTAGATAGGGTTTTCCCACAAGCTGACGTTTTCACCGGGATTCGCAACGAGAGTGTCGCGCATTTTCGTTACGATGGTTTTTGGGTCAAGCGGCTTCCCCGCTAGATTTGCCGGACACACCTGTGTGCAGCGCCCGCATTCGACACAAGCGATGGTATCAAAACGCTCTTTGATGGTGAGTTCATTGGTGCTGCCGAGGCCAAAGGTCTCAGCGTTTTCATTGGCAAAATCCATCGGATTGAGAACGCCACCGCGACGGAATGGAGTGATGATGGCAGAGATCGGAATTGCCACGATGTGAATGAATTTCGAGTACGGAATAACAGCAAAGAAGAACATCGTGTTGACCATGTGGAAGAACCACGTGGCGCGGTAGATGCTTGCCCAAGTTTCGTCGCTGTAGCCAATTCCAGAAACGATATTGGCCATAACCCAACCCAGCGGTGACCAGATCTTTTCATCGGCCGGCATACCGGTGCCGTGAATACGAATACCTTCCAAGAAATAACCAATCACAATGAGGGTGATCAGCATGCCGTACATGAACAATTCTTGAGTAGGCTTCGTAGCACTGAGGTAAGTTGGTTTTATTACATAGCGTCGCCAGAACGCCATACCGATACCAATCAAAACCGCGAAGCCACCGATGTCGGCCAAGAGAGAAACGATTTGATAAATCGGCCCTTTGAAAATCTTGAAAGGGGTATCTGCATGAATCGCCACGAACTCAGTCGCAATCAACAGGGTAAGGAAGCCCCAGAAGATGAGCGTATGGTAAACAGCAACGATAGGAGCACGTGTGACTTTGCCTTGAAAGAAGATCGTGCGCACAAAATTCGCAAAATTAAATTCTTTCGGCAAAATTTCTTTAAAGGATTTGCCGTTGGTTACGTAGAGATATTTCTCGTGAAAGCCTTTGAGCGCAACGGCAGTTGCAGCGACTAGCATCCCGTACATGGAAATTTTCATCCACACGGGGATATTCCACATAATCTCACGGCTCATTTCAATCGTTTCACCCATCCGGCCTCCGATAAAAGACTTAAGACATCTGCTAAAAATTATTTATAATCAGCATATTACTAAAACTCATGGGCGTCATTGATGAATAGCTCTTTCCTATTTTGGGGACAGACATTGCTAGCAGGGCTGGCCCTGTTCTCAACAGGCTCATTGGTACTTCAATTCGGTCCGCCGCGAGACACAGTCCGTACTCTGGGAATGCTGTTTATGGGCACGCTCTGTCTCATGCTTCTCACAGATGCCCTCTCATGGTGGGGATTTTTCTTGGTTTTTCACTATCCCAACATCTACGGGCTCTATCTTGGCGTTATGGGTTTTGCTTGGGCTTCTTTTGTTTGGTTGAGCGTACTTGATCACCCCACTCAGCTACAGCGTAAGATTATGTGGCGTTTGCCTTTCATAGGGGCATTTCTCGGCCATGCTTTGGGTAGCAATGTGACCATTTTTGTTTTTTTGTTGGGCTGGCTTACCGGCCTATTTCTTATCATTTTGCATCATGAGCAACAGCGTTATGTTTTGCGAAGCCTAGTTGTGCAATTATTGATCTCGGTGATTTATAGCTGGGCGCTGCGCTCAGGTCACTTCACACTCGCACAATGTTGTTTCGCTCTATGGATTGTCTTCACTCACCGAATCGTGAATGCTTTTCTAGTTAAAAACCATGTGCGGAACACTTTAGGGGCCACAGTTTGAAATTTTTCTTACTTTTGTTATTAAGTTTTGGTTGCGCGCAAGTCACCGGACTTAACATGCGCAAGCATCAGTTCGGTCGTCAGCCCACGAAGATTATTTGGTTTCAAGTGGCGGGACTTGATCATGAGCAGTTGGCCATGTTGCGTTTTAGTTTTCCCACCGCAGCTGATAAGACAACATTAGAGTCATCAGTCTGTTTCGGCCAGGCCTGGAGCTTCAATCTTTATCATCTCAGACCTACACCTCACCAATCCATGCTTACACAAGTCACAGGTAAAAAAGATGTGGCCGGTACGTGTGATGACTGGCGCTTGAAGCCGCTCTGGAATTACCTCGGCACTAACAATTACAGATCAGGCATTTTAGAAATCGATGCGCGTACAGATGAAAGTTTGCTGGCGGCTAAGGCGTGTGGCGATAAAGGTGAAGGCTACATCGATAACAGCATCCTGTGGGCCATGCGTGCCGAAAATCCATTGGGAGCTGAAGGCTATCTACCAGCCGTTGCTCAAGATTTTCGTCCAGGTAAAGTGTACTGGGACAAGACCTGTAATGCTCAAGGTTGCGGAACAGCATTGAGAGCTTCTTTAGCTTCGATCTATCGTCAGTTTTCTAAGAACTCGAGTCGCCATCTCTTGTTGATCAGAGATTTTTCATTGAAACACGCCCTCGAAAAGCAAAACTTTATTGCGGCCCGTGAAGTCCTGCGTGAAATTGATAAGGCAGCCGAAGCCTTCTATCAATTAGCAGATGCAAGCGATGACACTCTCATTTTGGTCACTGGCGCAGGTGCGGTGGATGTTGATTTTCCTGCCGAAGGTAAAGATTGGCAGAGCTTTGACTTGAAAGGCACAGGTGCCTTACCGAGACGGGGAGAGTTGATGTCACCGGTCTTTGCTCAAGGTGCACGCGCGGAAAACTTTTGCGGAATGTATGAAGAAGCGCAGATTTTTGAACGCTTGTTAAGTGGACCGAAGCAACAAGGTCTTGAGTTGAAAATTATCAACCCGTTTAATTAAGCGGGCCGCCTGGAAATGGTGATTTCATATCATCGCGCGAGATAGAGTAAAGCTTCTTGCAGTAATCGCATTTAGCTTCCAGGTGAGTGTCACCATTAAATAAGGATTCAGGATCCTGCGCATAGATCATGCGCATATTGTCCACCATGCGCTCTTTCGAACATGGGCAGAAGAGTTCCACTTGTCGGCTTGAGAGATAGGTCAATTCGCTCTTCTCAAAAGCTTTCACGACGTGCTCTACGTCGTCATAGTGCTCATCAAAGATGGCGTGAAAAAAAGCTCTATGACTCTTCAGGTATTCTTGCAGAGTAGGTGTTTCGTCTTTGAGTTGTGAGTCCACGTTGATGGGCGGAAGTTTGATAAGCAAAAAACTTTGATCGGCAGCTTCCGAAACAAAGATCTCGGAGTTCGCCTGATAAGACGTTACCAAGACTTGGTTGATCACTTCTTTGCCAAGTGTATCTTCGAATTCTACGACGGAAGTGTAGGGTGGACGACCACCAGGAAACTGTTTCGCGATACGGGCCTTGCCCGTCAGTTTCATTGGGAATTGATTGAAGTCTTCAGGAAGCAGCAGTGTGCGAGTGTGACCGCTGAAGCTGGTTTCTATTTTTAAGCGGAAGTACGGTTCTTCACTATCGATATAAAGACCTAAGCTCTCGCCGGGCTTAAGAAAACTAATCATCGGTAAGCCGCTGAGAACCATGTCACGGAAGTAGGCAAAACCTTGACCGGCCAGGCTATGAATGAGCGCCAAGTCATGAATGAGTTTTTGCCCATCGAGAAAATGCAGGGCAAAACCGTTTTTCATGTCGAGAAAGCTATAGAGACGACTGGTCTTTAACATGACGCTAAAAATACGCTCAAATGGAAGCGTTTGTCAGTACTTTCAACGCACGTTCACGCTATGATCAAGACCTATGTTAACGCTCCTCACCTACGAGACAAAACGAGGGTTGCAGCAGTACCTGCAATCGCAGTGTGAAGCCCAGCAGTTACTGAAGCTGGTCACGCCGTTTCCTGCTAAGGCCGATGCTTTGCGCTCGACGTGGTCGCATCGCCCGCAAACAGACGTTCTTACGCTCTCGCGTTTTACTGCCGATATTTTCGAAGGATTGCCGGACCGTCCAGCGGGCCCTTGGAGAAAGTCTCGTCTACTTTTACAGCTTAATGCTTTTCGCCATGCTCTTCCTCAATGCCGTGATCTCGACTTTGGTAGTTTCAAGACCGCCTACCAAGCGTTCTCCGATCTACGTGCCTACACCGATGCCGAAGAATTTCCTGATGAGCTGTTGGCCAATTTTGATGAACGCATCTCTCTGCTCGCGCAACTTTTTCATCAAGGCACGCGGTCCCTTGGAATTCTCGATGAGCACGCCGCGACCTTCGAGCTGACTGCGCGTCTGCGGGCATCTGAAGGTACGGTGCTGGTTAATAGGCCTGTAATTGTTTTTGATGGATTCACTTTCGTGACGCCCGCGCAGCTTTCCTTCATGGAAGCCCTGGCGATTCGTCATGAAGTCATTGTCCCATTGCCGCGTCTGGTGTGGGAACAGAGTCATGCGCTGGATTGGCCGAAGGCGCTCGAGATGTCGGCGCACCAAACATTGCATACGGATGAAAAGAAAAAACTCATTCCCGCCTTTCAAGTTCGCACACATACCAAAGGCGCTCTTGGCCCCGCTTTGCGTTCTTGGCGAGCAGTACAAAAAGAAAAAATTCATATCGTTCTTGGGACAAAAAACCTCACCGAGAATAGTCTGCAAGAGATTCCTTTCTCAGATTCATTCACCAAGCAGTCTATCGATATCACGGCAGATGCCCGTGATGCTCTTTTCAATCGTTGGGAGCAACGCCTCTCGCGCACTAAAGGAATCTTACCTGGTGAAACGTTAGTCACTTGGATTGAAGAAGAGAAAAAACAAATCATCGCCCAGAAAAATCTCGCGACCTTGCGTGAGTTGGCCGTGGTCTGTCTGATTGAGAAGGCCATTCAGGATGTGCCGGGTTGTCTTGCTGTGCAACCACTGGATTACTTTCTCATGTCCCTGCTACGTGAGGTCATTGCGTTAGATGCTCCTCGCAATAATTTGATTCCCTTGTTACCCACGGACGCTGAAGTCAGTGTGTACTCACTGAAAGACTTTCATGCCCTTCCCTCGGATGGAGCAACCGCTCTTTGTATTGATGGAAGTTTAGGGCCTGTAAAAAGTGATCATCGTCCTTTCTCCCCAGAGATGGAAAAGATGCTCGCGAAACTCGGCCCGGTGAGGCGTCCAGAACTCGAGTTTCTTTTTCTGCGCGCTGAACTGGCCGAACTCTGGCCACGCCCGCAGCTCACGTTGCTCATTGAGGATGGTTTGCTCAAGCATGATCTCGGCTGGAAACGTATCTTCGAGGGGTTCGAGCTCCAATTCATTCCGACTCATCTCATCAGCCCTCAAGTCGAACCTAACTATACCTTCTTCAAAGCGCAGACATCAGCACCACCTGTTGCTGGAAAAATCTCTGCTTCACGACTACAAGATTTCTTAGATTGCCCACGCCGCTATTACGCCGACCGGATAGAAAAAATTATTCCGCGGGTTGAGGCCACTCTTGAACTTGAACCCATGACCTTGGGGACTATCGAGCATGCCTTGGTGGAGTGGGGATGGAAGCAAGGGGCCAGCGTATGGGCCAAACCGGGTGAACTTGAAACACACGCGATGAGTTTGGTGAATGAGAGAGATCAACTGAAACGTCTTTCGCCAGCACTGCGTGCTGCTGCGGCCAGCGAGGCAGCGATTTATGCACGCAATGGTCTCGAGCGTTTGGCGGCCTTGGTGCGCGCGCTGCCCGGAACAACATTTGAATTTGAAGTAGAGATCAAGGTTCCAGGCCGCACCGGATTCATCGACTGCTTGGGTTCTGGTGGCGGAGTTTTGTTGCTGCTGGATTTCAAACGTTCCAAAGGAAAAAATCCAAGTCTTGATGGTTGGGAAGAAGACTATCCAAAAATTCAATTATGGTTCTACCTGCGTGCTTTACAAGAACAAGGACTTCTCACGCCCGAGCAACGTTTAGGCGTGGGTTATCTCTTCTTTAAAGACCTCGATAAGTCCTGGATCGCTTGCGATAGTTCTGTGGCCCCTGCCATTGACGCTGTCATACCGAAATGGGCCGAGGCTTGGGATGATCGGGAAGGAGCGCTTCAACGCTACGGCGTTTTTGAAGATGCCGCTCGTGCTCGTCTTGCCACAGAAACAAATTTTTTCCCTCAACCTCGCGTAGATGACGTTTGCGACAGTTGTGCTTTACGCGCCCTTTGCCCTCAAGGCAGCGGTGGCGAGGAGGCAGAATGAGTACGCCCAATCTCGAGCAGGCCCCTGCCATTCAACATGCTGGTGGAGTTCTTCTTAAGGCCGGTGCGGGTTCAGGAAAAACCTTTGTTCTTGTAGAGCATATTATTCATCGTACGCGTGCTTGGCGCCAAGAATGGGAAACTCAGAAGCAAGACAGTTTCTCTGATTGGATTGGCACTTGTTATTCATCCACCGTGTTGATGACGTTCACAAAACTTGCAGCGGGCGAAATCCTCGTGCGTTTGACCACACGTTTTCAACTTGAAGTGGCCCAATGCCCAGCTGAAGAGCGTGCTTGGTGGCAAGAGTGCCTCGAGCAAGTTGAACGCCTGACTGTCACGACCATTGATGGTTTCTTCTATAAGCTTGTTCGCCGTGGTTTCTTCCCGCAGCTTCCGCCCGATGTGGCCATCGTGATGTCGGCCCCTCGTCGCAAAAAAATCCTGGGTCTCTTTGATGCCTGGTGGGAGAAAGAAGCGGGTCGCTTAAGTCCAGAAGTCGCCCGTGATACAGCGATGTATCGAACGGCATTGTCCGAAACGTTACTCGAAATTTTCAACGATCCCTCTCTACGTGATGCGTGGATGAGTTTTAAACCGGAAGATGCTGCTCCAGAGAAGTTGGGCTGGCTCGCCGACGAGCTTTCTGTGCTGGAAGGTTGGCATGAATTCCTCTCACAAGAACAAGTCGTTGTTCCCGACGAGGCCCGCGCGAAGGCAAACAAATGGGTTGTTCTGGCCGATGCACTGAATGCTCGAACTAAATCTGCTGCCACTTGGGACGAGATTCAAAGCTGGGGAGATTTTGCGGGCTCGGAAGTGGGAAGCACACGACTGGTGCTCGGCAATTCCAAAGAATTGGTCGGAGATTATTTTGATCTCTGGCGTGAGTTTAAAGGAAGTGTGCGCGATTGGGCCACCACCTACCGTTCCTACGTAGAGCATTTCCCAACACGCATTTTGCCTTGGCTGAAAACACTTCATCATCTTGTGCGCACCGTGAACGAAGGATTGCATCCGACTGAAGGTCTGACTTACGGTGACCTCGAGTACCACGTGTTGCGTGGTTTGCGTGATCCACAAATCGCTCAGAAAGTTCGCCGCGATTTTACTTACTATGTGGTTGATGAGTTTCAAGACACCTCGCGCGTGCAGTACGAAGTGCTCCAGCTTCTCACCAAAGGTGAGGCGCAGCGCTTGTTCTGTGTCGGTGATGCCAAACAAGCGATCTATGGATTCAGAGGCGGTGAACTCAAGGTCTTCAGTGACGTTGAGAAAGCTCCCGGCATGCGCACACTTTTGCTTTCAAGCAATTATCGTTCACAGAGCTCAGTGGTTAATTTTAATAATGCTTTCTTCCGTGTTCTGTTCCCCTTGGGTATGAACTGGGAGGGTCATGACCCTCAT
>JBEIPE010000117.1:0-8340 GCA_040377215.1 Halobacteriovoraceae bacterium | reverse complement strand
CTTTAACGCGTGAACTGAGCAACATGGATTCAATTCCCTTTGATCTTCTTCAACTCATCAAGAATCAGCGGTGGCACAAACGCAGAAATATCTCCGCCGTGCTGCCAGACTTCTTTCACTAAAGAGGAAGAGATGTAATACAACTTCTCACTGGTCATTAGAAAGACCGTATCGAGTTGTGAATTGATTTTGCGATTCATCGAGGCCATCTGAAACTCAACTTCGAAATCACCGGTGGGGCGCAAACCGCGCACGATGTGATCGATATGATTTTGGCGGGCATACTCAACCACGAGCCCGTCCCATGATTCAACCTTGATCTTCGGCTCGTGCTTGAAGAGTTCTTTGAGTAAATCAACTCGACGGTTTGACGTGAGAGTCGGTTTTTTTGTCGGCGACACCGCCACCAAAAGCGTCAACTCATCAAACAGGCCAATGGCGCGCTGGACGATGTCCAAATGCCCATTGGTAAAAGGGTCGAAGGTTCCGGCGTAAAGTGCTGTGCGTTTTTTTAGCATGAATCAAGTCTAACGCGGGAGAGGCCGTCCTGCTAGCACCCAATGCTTACCTTGGGTGACCTCCTTGACGACGCTACTCAGGTGCTGCTGCTGCTCGGCAAGCAAGACACCCTTTTGTTCGTCGCTCTCCACCCATACTTCACCGGGAAAACCACGAACAGCTTCCCAAAATGCGGTGTAGAGCGCGTGTTGCTCCCAAGGAGGATCGAAAAAAAGAACGGTGCGCTCGTTTTCCACTAAGGGATTTGCGCGCAGCTGTTTGAGCAACACACGAAAATCCTGCTGCAAAACCTGCAGAGTTTGTCCTTCTAAGAGGCCTTGCTTCTCGTGCCAGTTGGCGACGTTTTTTTCCAACACACGATAAGCGACTTTGTGAATTTCATTCAGCCAAACATGATCTGCACCACGTGAGAGCGCTTCGAGTCCCATGCTGCCCGAGCCGGCGCAAACGTCGACAAAATTTCGTCCTTCCCAATTTTGGCGCCAATCAAAGAGGCGTCTCTTGAGGAGAACAGCAGTGGGACGAGTGATATCTTCAGGGGGAGCTTGGAGGACAAACCCGCGGGCCCGTCCTCCCAGAAGTTGGATGGCCATTAGGCTGCTTTCTTAGCGGCCTCGTGCTTAGTCATAGGAAGTGTGAACTTCGCGCCTGAGTCAGTCGTGATAGTCAAACCTTCATCAGAAACACTGAGTGCCACCGACTGGCCGTTCACATCAAAAGAAAGATGAACACTCATCTGACCTTCAACCTTGAATGACATAGACGCTGGAGCTTGGCTTGGAGTGTGCTTCATGTTGATGACCTTGCTTTCTTCATGATTTGTTTTAAGAACTGTTTCTGCCACAGGCTTATGGGCCAATTCATGCAAAACAGCTTCTTCTACCGGAGCCGCTTCGGCGGGTGCTTCATCAGCAAACTCACGCTCGAGATTTTCGATCTCACTCATGATGTCTGCGAGTTCTTCGTCGTTAAAACCTTTTTCCATACCCGGCTCCTGCGTTTGACGCAAAAATTTCTTGTTTAAGGGACTGCCCTTACATCTGGGTAGACTTATCGGACTAGGAACTTCAAAGCTTTAGCCCATCTGAAATCAGGAAATGAGAGGTTTTTTTTCATGACAAAGGAATCTACTCAATCTCTAATACCCCTTCCTAAAGTAGCGTAATTTCAATGTTTTTGATTGAGTGTCAATCCGAGGGTGGACTTTGAGTCATAAGCCTTTCAGTGCCGGACAATGGTTTGTGCAGGATCACCAGGTGGTCCAGGACAATACCGTGTCGAAGCCTACACCGTGCCTCAAAGGCCCGGGGCTTAAGAACAAGTTCCCTACATTCAACAATCCGAAGTGCCTCGCCAACAAATCTCTCGCTCCGCTGCATGTTGAAGGCTTCCAACCGGCCCAGTTTTTAACCCCTGGATGGCGCGGGGAATCGCTCCCTTCGAAGGCCTCGGGCCGCTATGTCCGCTTAGTGGAAACACTTCAGCGCGATGTGGTTCGTTTGCTCTCAAGCCAAGAATTTAACCGCTCACTCAAAATTGGCATCTACACCGAGTTCCTCGCCTACGCGAAAGATCTTGGTCTCCATTGCCCGGAGCTCGATGATCTCGGACACTTCTGGCAGATGGCGCGCAAAGATGTGAGCGAGCAGCCAGCAGAACTTAAACGCTTCCTCGAATTGTTCGCCTCACGTGTAGCGGTCATCACGCTCTTCAAGTTACGCTTCATTAAAGTGCTCGCCAATCAGACGGGACTTGAGGCCAGCATTCGCACCGCTCACAATCCCAACCACTGGCTCTCACAGGTTTTCCGCTCGGGCACTCGCTTTGAGTTGAAAGCACGCGTGATGGAAGCCAATATTTTCAGCTGGTACCGTCCAAGCGAAGAGTTCGCTCCGTTGATGAACGATTGGATGAGCAACGCCGGCGAGATTTCTATCGCGGAACTCGTCAAACTCACTTCTCCACGCGTACAAGACGACACCAGCGGAAAGGTCTATTCGCACGCATTGTCTCAATTGAATTTTGGTCTTTTCCTCAATTCATTGATGATCAACTTCCCTCTCTGGGCCGAAAGCCGTGAACCGGTTCCCGTCAGCAAGTTCCAAACTCCCGATGAGCTCGAAATCATCAGCTGTAAGTACAGCGGCGACTTCATGGAATCACTGGCCCTGTCGCACTGGCTCGCTCAACACAACAATAAAGAGATGAAGTGGGATCAAGTTCTATGCCCAGACTTCAAAGGCAAAGAATTCGAGTCGGGCCTCTTCTTGAAAATGCTCAATGAGCTCCAGTTTATTACCTTCCTGGCAGAGGTTGCTCCTCACCAAGGTCAAGAGCCGGTTGATTTCATCAGTAAAGTGATGGGCCACCATTTCCAAAACCGCAAAGGCTCTATCGGTCAGCGCAGTTTTGCTGCCATGGAGACGCCGTTCTCAACGTCGACCTACGACCGCACTGTGATTAACTTGTGCCACCTGCCGAAAAACAATCCCTACCACTGGATGATGGCGCAACTTGATGAGCAGATGAGCACACTCAAGCCAGGCGGCTGGATGTTCATGCTCGCCAACAAGAGCTTGTTTGCTCCAAGTCAGCGCGAACGCCTTGAAGCTGTTTTGCAAGGCCTTGAGCTGAAGGCCGTCTTTGACATGGAAGGCGTGAAAGGCAAAGGCGAGTTGGGTAACTGGCTCTACGTTTTCCGTCGCCGCCACACGGCTCCGTCGCGCGATGACCGTGAATCCGTCTCGTGGTTCCGCTTCACCGCCGACATGCAAAGCTTCCATGACTTCGCTGATATCACTGAGCTCTTGCGCGGTTTCTATCTCTCGCACTTAGAAGACACGCCAGCGATGTGGCAGCAGGAGTGGGGCCGTGATTTCCGCTTGGAGTTTTTCCAAGACGCCCTCATGAACGGTCACCTCATTCATTCAACCAACGAAGACCAAACTCGCGTCACTCACCCACGCTACTTCAAAGCATTGATGGCGGGCTGCGTGCCTTTGGATACGGTCTTTGAATTGCGCCCGATGAACCCTGAAGAATGGCAGTCACCAAACTCCATGGGCCTGGGCCTTCGTCGTGATGGCGCCACTTTCTTGATGGTGGATCTGCGCGACCAAGGCAACTCACGGTTGACCCTTCACCCCGTCAGCACGTTCCGCGCCGTCTACTACGAGAACGGATCATCGCATTGCCAATATTTCCTGATCACACCTAAGCACCAAGGAATGGATCCGAACGTGCTTCGTAAGTATTTTGCATCACAAGTCGGTCATCAGATTATTAATCTCACGTTCAATGGCTCACTCACTAAAGTGAAAGGCCAGCTCGCGAAGATGCTCGTGCCGAAGTGGTTTGTGCGCGGAGAATTCCTGCCAGAAACCTTGCAATCAACACTCGAGATGTTCCGCTGGAACGCTGACAAGTTGATTGCTACTCATCCGGAAGAACTCGAGCAACGTTTTAAAATGTTCCGCCAAACGGCCAGTGGGCTTTTCCCACGTTATGCCTGTGACGTTTTGAGTGGCCTCGTGGAGTTCGAGCAAACTCTCCAGACTCTCACGACTCAACTCGCTGATCCACGCCTCGGCACTCAGGTGAATTTTGAGAACCCAGCACTGCAGGGGGCACTCGCCAACTTGCGGACCGCTCCTCTCTTGCAGCCGACCCATCCGGATATCTACGTGGACTTCGTCCAAGGCATCGACTCGTTTGATCTTGAAGCACCACTTGCTCGTGTAGAAATGCGCATGCAAGTAGAGGGCGATCTTAAAACGTGGTTCCTCGAAGTCTTCAACGACAAGAAACCTGTCGTTCGTTTGCACTCTGATGAAGAGCTCCTGCTCTTCACTCAATTCATTCTTCAAATGGCCAATGGCCGCTCTCTTGGTCGCGTCTTGAAGGCCCTGCGTTTGCCGGCCTTGCATGAAGTCCGCGACATCGTTCAACAGGCCCGTGGCAAACAACAAGTCTTCGCCACACTCTTGCAGGAAACCAGCAACTTTCTGGAAGAGAGCTTTCGCCTTCATTTGATCCCGGAGCAGGGATGAAAATCGTCATCCAACGAGTGGACCACGCCCGAGTCAGTGTAGAAAATGAAGTGACCGGTGAAATCAACAAAGGTCTTCTCCTCTTTGTTTGCTTTGAGCAAGGCGACGTCCGCGACATACTTCCGCGCGCCGCTGAACGCATCGCTAAGCTTCGCTGCTTTAACGATGCCGAAGGAAAAATGAATCTCAATGTTTTGCAGGCCGGAGGCGAAATCCTCTCGGTCAGTCAGTTCACGTTGAGTTGGGATGGCACAGGTGGGCACCGCCCGAGTTTTGAGAAGTCTCAACACCCTGGTGAAGCGCGCTTGATGTGGTCAGAATTTAACAAGCTATTACGTGCCCAAGATCTTCAAGTGAAGGAAGGACGATTTGGAACAGAGATGAAGGTGGAGATCCTGAACGATGGACCCGTCACCTTCACCATGTCTTTTAATTAGTTAAACAGCGATGGCGTGAGCGACTTCGCCAAATCTTTCTTCTTCCCTTTCACAACTGTCACCAAAGTTCGTCCTGTGTTCACCGGGAAAGTGAATGATGCTTCTGCACCGACGATCGCGCCGGCCGCATTGGTGCGGTTGCGCACTTCAGACTGCATGCCGCTTTCACGGATGAGGTCCATGGCAATCACGATGTTCACGTTCACGCCTTCCATCGAAGCGTCGCTGTTACTGACATAATTCAACTCGGCGGCAGTTAAGCAGATGTTATCTGCCAACACTCGCACGCAGTAATTGTCACCGTCGCGCGTTCCCAACAAGTGCACTTCACCGCCAGCAAAACGCTGACCGAAGGCCTGCAGTAATTGTGCGAGAGCTTCCGCATCGGCCGTGATGAAAGCTTCTTGTACTTCCATGCTGGCCTTCAAGCGAATGGCTTGGGCCGTAAGAAGTTTGCGAGCGTCCACATCAGCGTTCGTTTC
This sequence comes from Halobacteriovoraceae bacterium, assembly GCA_040377215.1. GTDB lineage: Bacteria > Bdellovibrionota > Bacteriovoracia > Bacteriovoracales > Bacteriovoracaceae > UBA6144. The sequence continues at coordinate 2,853 of JBEIPE010000117.1, read as the reverse complement.
TTTGACCACAACCGCTGGTTCAACTTTCTCTGCAATCGGCTCGGCTTTGACTTCAACTGCCACAGGAGCTTGATGATTACTTACACGAAACGCCAAATGCTCAAGCACGCTCCCGTGATAATCAGCAAAGACCTGTGAGGCCACCGGCATACCTTGACCAGTGAGCGCCTTCTGTACCATTTGATCTACCATCGCTCCGACTTGTGAATGACCGGCATTCAAGAGCGAGAGGGCCTGACTTTCAACGGCACGCTTGTGGCGCAAAAGTGCCGCTTCTTTTAAACCGAGGATGGCGAGAGAGGCCATGAACAACAAGAACGCACAGCCCACCAAAATTTCATCACGCAAACGTGCTTCACGGTACTGTGATGAAATGAGATCGAGCTGGTCTTGCAAATCAAGTTTGAGGGTCTCAACTTTGGCGTATTTTTCTGAAATAGCATTCAAAGGAATTTGGAGATTAGGTTGACCGGCCGATGCGCCGAGAACCTTCACGACTTTTTCATGGAACCAGTAAACTTCCGAGACCAACTCGTTAAAGAGTTTACCGGCCTTCGGGAAAGTCCCGATTTCAATACCAGCGGCTTTTGTTCCTTCACTCAAGCACTCATCTGAGAGCGCCATGAAGTCGCGCTTTAAATAAGGTGAAGTGAATTCGCGAATCATCGCAGCGGTAAAACTTTGTGTGACACGAGAGAAGCATGTCCCTACGCCGTTTTGCACGCGCGAGATTTTTTCTGCTTCACTTACGTTATGTTGGAACTGCCAGAATCCTGCCAACGTTAATGCGAGTGAGAACCCACAAAAAAGGAGGATTTTTTCCAGGCCAAAACTGTGTATTTTTTTCATGCGACAACATCCTTATCATCTTGCCCCTCTTCCAGAGGGTGGCGCTATTCTCTCAAGGGGAGTTGTTGAGCGTCAACAGCGGCAAAACCTGTCTTTCTTACTCGGAATACACCCATTTCTACCTGCTTAAAGGGGTTCCCGACTTGCCTGGTTGCCCATGAGATGACGCCTTTGATAAACTCGATCTCGGAGGACACCGTGGAAGACCGTCGTCTCACACTCTCGATCAACCTGAATTTCACACTTTTTGTGTGTCTGGTTTTGATCGCCCACTTCCTCACCCTGTCCGTCCTTAATCTTCCTACCAGCGCCGATTTGGCCAAGCTTGAACAGATGCGTAAGCTGCAGGAGCTACAAAAAACCGCTGTGCAGCTTATCGATCGCAGAGAATTGCCCAAGATTAGAAAAATTGGCGAAAAAGACGGCAAGGGTCTCAATAATGTCTTAGTGAACAAAGGCGTCAGAAAAGGCCTCGATCGCGCCAAGCCTAATCCGTTTGCGGCCGTGGCCCCTCGCCCTCAAACGCGCGCGACACCACCGGTAGAAAAAGTGGCACAACCCACTCGCCCGCAAACCAATCCTTACCGCCCGAGCACGCGCCCTTCTGCACTCGATCAACTTGCCCTGAAAGCTGAACCAGTTCAAAAAGTGGCTTCACGCACGCAGTACGCGGGATCTGCACCCCTAAGTGGCTCACCGACGCTTTCTAAAAGCTTGATGAACATGCAGGTGGAAGTTCCCGAAGGTGTGGCGGCCGATGAATTGAACCAATTTGAATTGCAGTTCTATGGTTTCCAAAAACGTCTTGTGAGCAAGTACCTCAACAGTATCGAGTTACAGGTTCGTGAATACGAAAAACGCTTTTCCATGAAGACTCTCGGTGTGGCAGGCAAACACACCATGACGGGGCGAGTGACCTTTGACTCTGATGGCAACATCAAACAGATCAAGATGGTGCGCTGGACTCAAGCGGATAAATTGCAGTCGCTGTTTGAAGATATTTTGAAATCAATGATTGCACTACCGAACCCACCGAAGATGTTACGCAATTCGAACGGTGAGTTTGTGGTGTTCTATACTCTCACCGTAGACAACGGCTAATCCCTCTCATAAATGCCATCTGCTTCGTTGCTGTCGTCACTCGCTTGTGCGGCTTACAGTGAGTAAGCCTCCGCGCTCATTCCTAAGCGCCTAGCATCTGTCTATTTATGAAAGTGATTTGTTAGAGTTTCTCTTTAAACCAATTACCCAGACGCTGACTGAAATTCGCATCTTCATCACGGAAGAGATTGTTGATGGCTTCGCGCACTTCGCCTTCGAGGCGTTCAGCGGTATCGGTATCCAAGGCAAAATTGGGCACACGGAGCTTGAGCGAGTTTTGCTCAGACTCTTTCTGGCGGAAGTACTCAGCGAAATCGCTGTGTGTTCCGACGTAGGCTTCAAACTCAGTCTTCTCACTGTCACGCAAAGTTCCGTCGAAGTACGAAGCGATTTTACGTGAGAAGTGTTCGTGATTCATCATAACTGTGCCTCACGTGCGGTCGGCATCCAGTGCGGTGGTTGTCCCATCATCAAGAAACGCGCGTTGTGGACTTTCTCAATCACTTCATGACGTTTCATCATCAAGGTGCGTTCGATTTCATCCAGTGGCCAGTTCTGCTGAAAACGTAACCAAGCAACCGCACGCGTACGTGGATCCATTTGGTAGAACTGGCGGAACTCTTGGCCTTCGTAAGGTGTGCTGATTTGGGCCGCACGGCGAACACCAAGATCAACCACACAACGGATCATCGTTTTCAAAAATGTTTTACGTTGCTGAACTTGCGACTTCTTATCTTTGTCATCCCACTCGCGTGTCAGCCACACATGCTTCTCTTTCAAGAGGCATTGAGTGAAGGCATCGATCACAAGCTGCTGCGCCTGGAGATCATCAGGCAGTAGGCAGTAGGCCAACGAATGGCATCGAGGGAGCAAAGGTTGAATAAGAGTAAAGAGGTCTTTCTT
>JBEIPE010000135.1:0-7605 GCA_040377215.1 Halobacteriovoraceae bacterium | reverse complement strand
CTTTGATACAGGTCACCTCATGGGCTACTTAGATGCAACGGTGGATTTTGCTCTTCGTGATCCGGCCCTGCGTCCTGCTTTCGTCGAAATTTTGAAACAAAAAGTGCTCAAGCATAAGGTGATCCTGTGAAATTTTTTATTTTTAGCTTAGTTTTCATAACTTTCAGCGCGCATGCCTATGTACCGACAGTAGAATCACTTTTTCGTCACGGCGCGAATGCTGATGTGACCTCAAATGCGTTGATGGTCTCCGCGAAAGTCGCTTTGGTGAATCCTTATGCAGAGAAAGTTGAGCAAGTCGATGGTTCGGCTCTTTGGGTAAAATGGGTTTACAACATTACGCCACAAGGAAAACTTAAGCTTACACAACTTATTTACCGTGCGGCCTCGATGACTGAGGCTTCATTGGTGGATAAGTCTTACGTTGCAGAACTTTCACCACAGGCGTTTGATTCCTCACCCGAAATGGGGGAGAGAGGTCTCTTTATCTCATTGATGAATTCGTTGTTGATTAACGATGGCTCGTTCATGGTGAACTTCCTTCATAATCGCGGCGTTAATGTTCAGCTCAACGAGAACATTATTAACCAAGACAAAAAAAATCTTCTGGCACGTTATCGCGCTTGGTTGATTCGCACCAAGGGTGGAAGAGCGGCTGGCGCAGAGCCTTCTCCACTTGCACCGACAGTCGATCGTGACAAAGTTGATAAGATCATGGCGGCACCGATGTACGCTGATACTCAACAAGTTGTTCTTTCTCGCTATCAAGGTGATCCCGCTTGGCAGATCAAAGGTGAAACCTTTGAAGCATGGGTAAGCGACGCTACGAGAGAAGTCCGCCAACTCATCCTTCGCACGGGTGCAGCTGAAGTTGATATCCAGTGCCGTGATTATTTACTCTATGGCGGAACGCACTCGTTCCCGCGTCAGATTGTAGTGAAGGGGCAGCAAGATCAGTTTTGGCAAATTGATATCATTGGCCTAAAACATTTCAACGAAACTGGCGCCGAGCTTTTGGCCCGTTTGCGTCGCCATGATCAAGTGCTCATGCAGCGTCGTGAGACAGTCGCCCGTCCGGCTTTCTTGTTCTAAATGTATCATCGGATCGCGGTTAATTATCCCGTCAAGAACCAAGGGCTCACTTACAGTGTTCCCTTGGGGCTCGAGCTCGCCGTGGGTGACATGGTGGACGTTCCCCTCGGTCGTCGCAAAGAACTCGGCTGTGTTTTAGAAACTAATGTGGCCGCACCAGAAGGTTTCGCGGCCAAAGACATTCTACAAAAACGTGAAGACTATCCCAGCGTACGAACGGAAGATCTTAAGCTCTACCAGTGGATGGCTGACTATTATCACTACGGCCTCGGACAACTTATTGCGGACTGCTTGCCTGCCACCAAAAAACGTCCACGCCCACTTAAACCGATTCAAGGTGAGGGGCTCCCGCCTGAGCACTTGGCCACACCTGCCCAGCAGACCGTCATTGATGGGATCTCTTCACAGGGCCCAGGGTTTTCAAAACATCTCATTCACGGTGTGACGGGCTCCGGTAAAACGCTTATTTTTTTAGAACTAGTACGTCGCACATTGGCGCAGGGAAAGAGCGCACTTTATCTTTTACCTGAAATTAATCTCACTCCCCAGTTTGTAAAAACCTTCAGTGCCCATGTAGATGTTGAAGTGATGACTTTCCACAGTGAAGTGACGGCCTCTGAGAAATACCTCATTTGGAAAGAAGCAGCCGAGAGTGATAAGCCGAGACTCTATATCGGGGTTCGCAGTGCTGTTTTTCTTCCCATCGCTCACTTGGGCCTTGTTATTGTGGACGAAGAGCATGATGGCTCATTTAAGCAAGACGATCGTTGTGCTTATAACGCACGTGATGTGGCGATAAAAAAATCTCAGCTAGCGAATTGTCCAATTGTGCTTGGCTCGGCCACACCGGCCATGGAGATGTGGCATCACTTTAATTCAGGCGTGGCCAAGACCTTCTATCATCCACTTCGTGAGCGTGTGACTGATGCTTCTTTGCCAGAAATAATTCTCGTGGATACCAAGACTCCGGCCAATAAACCCAAGGCCAATCCGGTCGATAGCGTATGGCCTTTACATGAGTCGACAGTGGCCGCGCTCAAGGAAGCACTCGCCAATGGTGAGCAAGCTTTGGTTTTTATCAACCGCTTGGGATTTGCGAATTATGTTCAGTGTCGTGCTTGTGGTCATCAGTTTAACTGCAAGAACTGCTCAACGACTTTGCGCTTTTTTAAACACAAAAATCTTCTCAGTTGTCAGCACTGTGACTATAACGAACCGATGCCGCCAGGGTGCCCCAAGTGTGGAAACCTTACGTTGTTACAGAAAGGTTTTGGCACAGAGAGGGTGCAGGAAGAACTGAGGCGTTTGTTACCGAAAGCAACGATTGAACGCTTTGATCGAGATGAGATCCGTACCTTTCAGGCCTTGCAGGACAAGCTCGAAGCCTTTCATAGTGGGAAGATTGATATCCTCGTAGGTACCCAGATGCTTTCTAAGGGGCACAACTTTAAGCGTGTGAAGAGAGTTGTTATTTTGGGCGTTGATAATCAGCTCAATATGCCCGACTTTCGCGCGAGTGAAAAAATCTGGCAGACTGTGGTACAAGTGGCAGGCCGGGCCGGTCGCTATTCTCACGATGGAAAAGTTTACGTACAGACTGCCAATCCAGAATCCCACCTCTTTGAAATGATCCGCTCACAATCTTTTGATGGATTCTATGAATCCGAAATGACGATTCGAAAGCTTTGCGAATGTCCGCCGTTCTATCGCTTGGCCGCTCTTTATTTCTCAGGGCGTTTTCAAGATAAGTTGATTGGACACGTAACGGGTGATGTCGAACCCATGTTGCGCGGACTTAAGAATCAGCACTTCCCGCAGGTTCAGATTCTGGGCCCAAGGCCTGCTTTGATAGAAAAGAGGGCGAATCAGTATACCTGGACGGTTCTTTTGAAATCACAGGACATCAACCAGTTACATAATATGCTTCGTTCTTTCCAAATGAATTGGAACGGAATTTCAGGCATTTCCCTCAAGGTCGACGTCGATCCTCAACATCTTTCCTGAGTTTTTCTCAAGAAAACGCCATCTTTCACCGAAAAGCGTTTGAGATCACTCAGGCAAGTACCAGAGGTTGGCTTATGAAACACCTATTATTCTCTCTTATCGCCGTGCTTACAGCACTACCCTCCGCTCATGCGCAGGATGCTTTTCTAGAGGGACTTCTCTCATCACAAACATCACCGGGTGGAAGTAGTGGTTCAACCACTGCGGGATCCGGCGCACCCACACAAGTTGAAGATGCCGATGTAGGAAGTGTTACTTCTGTTGCGGGTGGCAGTGAAAACTGTCCAAGCTCAGGCCAGACGACACTCCCTCTAAAATATGTAGAAGGACTTTTGCGAACACGCGGAACTTCTTTGCAGCTCAGCCAAGATTTTTCTACCGGTCGTCTCCATGTACGCGGCGGAGATTTTCTCGCCAACTGTAATTCGATGTTGGAGTGGGGACTTCGTGCTCCTACGACAGAATTTCCTCAGTATGTCGTCGAACTCAAGGTCAAGGCCTGTGGCGCTGACACATGTCCGTACAGTGTGATGGAAGTCAATGAGCAGGGTCAACAAGTCGTGAAAGCGATCAACGTGGCACCAAGTCTTGATGGATTTAAAGAATGTCTTAAGCAAACAGGAGTCGTATCAGACGCTGGAGTCGTTGCGAACAAGATCGTAACTCGTGACCTAGATGTGAGCTTTGCGGGCGTGACAGCTTCGGGCCCCGTTTGGTTTGGCTCTCATCTTCCAGCAGCAAGTGCTCGCTATGCTAAAAAAGCAGAGCGCGGTTGTTACTATATGGAAGACATTCGTCAAAATGGTTTCATGGCCTACTCACAACAAGACTCTGAGCGTGCTCGCCTGGATGAGCAGGCCCAGCTGATTTGTGACAGCGGCAACTATCGCAACATTGCTGACTTCGTAGAGCGCTACGGTCAATACCAAGAAACCTTGGGTGCGATTCGTGATGAGTTGATTGAAAAGGATTACAAGGCGCTTGCGGAGATCATTCGCAAAGGTACTAATCTTGAGACTCAAGACTATTCAGTCATCGCAGACTTTCAACGTTATATTGTGGATCCACTCACGACAAAAATTGTGGCGCTCCACGAGCAGATTGGTAACTTGCCGCAAGGCCAAGAACGTCGCATGAAAGAGCAAGAATTGCGCGAACTCATGGTGCAATTGGCGAAGTATAAGTCAGCTCCTTACATCACCGTAGGCGATCTTGATAAATTAATGGCGAAAGGCATGTTCGATGAAGCCGCCGAAGTGAATGGGATCCATCTTACGGCGCAGAACTACGGTCGCCTTGGTGCGACTGAAAACGGTGTGCTGGTTACTCCACGTGTCGCTCGTGAGCGCATTCAGAACGGCAAGAGCGCGTACCAAAGAACCTTGGTCGATCGTCGCAAAGAATTTGATGTTAAAACCGGTCGCGTAACGGGCCAGTCAGATTACTACATTGGGCTTGCTCGTCGTCACCGTCGTAATATCGAAACACGAACAGCGAACTATCAAGCAGAGATTTCAGCTGAAGTAGCTCGCATTACTCAACCGAGTGGTTTCTGCTTCCGCTATTTCCGTAATACACAAAAATGTGTGACCGATTCCACTCAACGCATTCAGCAGCTCCAAGTAGAGATGCAACGGAATAACCAAGCGGATGCCGCAATTGCGACAGAGTTAGAACAAAAAGCTAACCAGTATCGTAGTTGGGAAGACGAAGGTCGTCGTTATATCGCCGCTCAGGGTACTGATGCTCCAGAGCCAGAAGTTGCGGTGACTCAATCAGAGCCGGAACCAACAGGCCCAAGCGTCAATGCACCTGATGCAGATCGCACAGCGGATCAGCAGGCCATGTACCAGTTCCAATTGCCGACTCAGCAACAGGGTACTTTGCCGGGTCAACAGCAATACAACCCTTATCAGCAGCAACAGCCGCAGTACTACGGCGGTCAGATGCAGCAGCAAAATCCATACGGGCAACAGCAGATGCCTTACGGTTATGGACAGCAGGCCTACGGACAGCAACAGCAGCCTTACGGTTATGGTCAGCAGGCCTATGGCCAGCAGCAACCTTACGGTTACGGTCAACAGCAGTATGGGATGATGGCGGGCTACGGTGGATCACAAATGGGCTACGGAATGCAACAGGGTGGCTACACTTTCAACATGGGTGCAGCGATGGGACAACAACAACCCTATGCTCAACAGCAGTACGGCCAGATGGGCTACGGCGGAAATATTTGGTCTGGTCAGCAGAACCCGTACATGATGAATACGGGCTACCAAACCATGGGTGGATTGCAAAATCCTTACATGGCACAAAGTCCGTATAGTCAGCCGTTTGGTGTCTACGGTTATGGCCGCTAGTAACTAGATTACAGCACAAACAAAAAAGCCTCCTTGCGGAGGCTTTTTTTATGCTTAAAAATCAATTCCGATTCGCATCCCGGTACCCAGGACGTTTTCAACACTGAGCTCTTCATTCGGATCGTTGTCGAATGCGTAGTAGTCACCCACGAGCCAGTAAGCGAGGAAACCAGAAATTTTTACGTTCGGGTTCCATTGGTAATCAAAACCGAAGTCGAACTCGTAACCGTAATCATCTTTCTGATTTTCAGTAGCGGCGAAGCGGTAGTTCTCTTCGTGGTGGTAAGCGTCTTTGCCACTCTTCGCTGTCTCCATGGCGTTTGCCATGATGAAAGCACCATTCCAAGTCCACTTATCAGTTTTGTAATGAGCGTGAAGTTTCAAGAAGCGCGCGTTGGCGATACCGCTATCAAAGATGTTGTTAGCGCCTTCGTTGAACGCTGGGTAGTTGTAGCGGAACATCAACTCGGCAATGTGATAGTTCGGGTTCAACTGCATACCTTCGTAGCGCTGTGTTTGGCCTTTATCACCGCCGACTTGACCGCCGTGCAAACCAAAGTCCCAACGGACACTTGGGCTCCAGACAGTTTCCACCAAAATGGCAGAGCTTGAAATACGTGAGTCTTTGCCGTCAGCATAAACATCGCCGTAATCACCAGCAAGAGTAGGAACTTCGATTGAGAGATTAAATTTTTCCCACTTCTTTGAGATGTAAGCATCAAGCAACGTTACGTCTGTGCTTCCACGTGGGTTGGCGTCGCCAGAGTAGTAAAGTGAGTTGTCGGATTCAGAGAAACGTTTGGCGTAAGCAATCGCAAGAAGCATGTTGGTGCTCTTGTTATCGTAAGCAGCCACAAGACCCATCTCGCGAACATCACGGCTGCCGTTGGCTTCCGCGCGATTTTTCCCATCGTCGTAAGTACCGAGACGTGCCCAGTGTGGAGTGAGTGCGAAGTTACCAATGCGCATTTCACCTTGAACACCATCATATTGAGTGAAGAAGCGATCGAAGGTGCCTTTACCTTCATGCAAGATAGCGCCAGAACCGAAACCTTTAGCGAAGCGACCCACTTTCACCATGGCGGTGTCAGCGTAAAGCTCTGCGTAGAGTTGGTTCACGTTCAAAGTACTACGTTGGGCAGGAACGGTGCTGTAGTAAGCGTTGCTACCAGCATCTGGATCTTGGGTCTGGGTGGAGTTATCGCCCAAGAAGCCACCGCGCGTGTGGCCGGTAGAGAATTCACCTTTGATTGAAACGGCGTCATTTACAATCATGTGGGGATTGAGCTTAAAAACGTAGGTTTGGAAGTGAGCCGAGTTATCGTTGTCTTCGATACCTTGAGTTCCGCTAGGGGTGTTGTCGGTTACATCGTCTTTAGTCCGACGAATATTGTTGATAAGAGTGGTATCAAACCCGAGTGAGCCGCCCCAATCGATGGGAAGCGCCATGGCGGAACCTGCAGAAAACGACAAAGCCAACGCCAATAAATGTTTGGTCGAGCGCACAATAACTCCTTAAATACGGGAAAGTCCCAGAAAGACGATAGAGCAAACACCGCCAGTCTGTCCAAAAAAAGCCCACGGGAAGTCAGCTCCAACTCCGCGTCATTCCTTGGCTTCTCCCTTGCCATTACCGCTTGGGCCGCGCTACAGTCGAGACACAATTTTTTGCATTTGTAGGGGCGTCGACAAGTGGTAAGTCAGCAGATTTTGATTCTGCCATACGCAGGTTCGATCCCTGCCGCCCCTACCACTTTTTCAGAGGAGAGATAACATGAGACGGATTGTCTTAGTTTCCGGTTCCTCTATCCCGTATCTGTCGAAGAAGATTTCTGAATTCCTCGACGTCCCTCTCGTTAATCCCCAGATACGCAAATTCGCCAATGGTGAGATCTACTGCGAAATCGAAAAGAACGTTCGCGGTGCGGATGTCTTCGTACTCCAGTCAACTTGCGCGCCCGTGAATGACTCCCTCATGGAGCTATTGATTATCGTCGACGCCCTCAAGCGTGCTTCAGCGAACTCAATCACCGCCGTGATTCCTCACTACGGCTACTCTCGCCAAGACAGAAAAGCGGCCCCAAGAACTCCGATCACTGCAAAACTCGTCGCTGATCTTCTCACTGTCGCGGGCACCTCTCGCGTTGTG
>JBEIPE010000176.1:0-6256 GCA_040377215.1 Halobacteriovoraceae bacterium | reverse complement strand
GCATTTCTACGGTTACAAAAACTCAGAACTCGAGATTGCTTACCCGAATGCACTGACACGATGGAATGGCACTGTGCCCGTTCTGAGAAATCCTCTTCCGAATCCGGATATTAATCCGAACCCAAATCCGAATCCGAATCCAAATCCGCGTCCAGAGCCACGCCCTATTCCTGAGCCAAATCCTGATTACTCAGGGACGCTCAGAAACGGCGACCTTGTTGTGCTGCAAAGTGAACTGCACCGTTCTGCGCGTGTGATCGATTTGGTGGGTAACGAAACCTACAATATTCAGTTCCAAGATGGCCGTCGCGAACTTCTTCGTAACGTTCCTCGCCAGTCTCTCGCGACGATGAGCGGATGCGTGAGCAACATCTGCGTAGGCCACCGTGTCCTTAACACCGGCGTCGCGGATGAGATCGTTTATAACCAAGTGCTCGCCGTCACACACGACGGTCTCTTCGTTGTACGCTTTGAAGAAGGTCGCAGTGCCAACGGCCGCAGCTGGGGTTGGCATGAATCTTATCTCGCCCAAACGAGCGCCTGCCATCGTAACGGCAGTGGCTGGTGCGTCGGCGACGTCGCTTACAGTCGCTCGCTCAACGCTGATGTCCGTGTCATCGGTCATCAAAATCAAGGGCTGGTGTTGGAGATTCTTTCAGGCCGTCAGCGTGGATGGCGCGTGAAGCACTACCGCGATCAGCTCACTAGACTTTAAAAAATGAAGGCCCCGGGTGGGGCCTTTTTTTATTCTAAAAGCTTTTACTTCTGACCTTGGTCGACTTCGAAATCGATCGTGATGTACTGCTCACCCACATCCAAAAACCCGTAGTCGTGAAACCGCACGCCATTGACCTCGGGATCAAACACCCATTTGCCACCCATGGAGCGTGGGCCGACCGGTAACTCAGCACCCTTGTAGAGAACCTTCAGCGAGCGCACGAGTGGACGTTTGTTCAAAAGAACCACCGGCGATGAAACGATCGACACGATTTGGTTACCCAGCTTCGCCAACTCCGCACCAAACTGGGCCGAACACGTTCCGAAAACACTGCCATTCGTGGCACTGATGACAGCTTCGTAAGGACTGCCGGCGTATTCATTCCAACCGCTGCAACCCAAATCCTTGGCAGAGATGGCACCATAAGCGCGAATCATACCGAGGCGACCACCTTTGCGGGCCACCAGATTGTTGAGGAAGTTGCTGGCCGTGATGTTGGACTGCTCTTCTTCATCCGTGACGTAAATCATCACGAGGTAAGCATTGGGGCGCAAAAAGTTCGGATGGGCATTGAGTTGCTTGATGATCGGATCAAACGAACGCTCCGTCGCATCCCCATCAATCCCAAGACGTCTGACCGCCTGACTAAACTCAGTCACAGGGTCTGGGTGATTGTAGTCAAACACGGTGGGCATGCCCAAATAAGGATCTTCGCCCAGGTCGGTTGAAAGAAGAGACATGCGCCAATCCAGGCCGCGGATCTTCGTGAACTCTTGAATAAACAAGTTGGCGTTCTGAATCACACTTTGCTGAATGCTCGACATGGAGCCCGAGTTATCAATAACCCAGACGATATCCACTTTACCCTCTTCTGAGAGCTGATAGCGCTCAGAGACGGGAAGCGGAACGAGAGCTTCTGTTTTGTACAGGTAGTCACTTTTTTTGCCGCAAGAGACGGCGAGCAAAAGAATTAAAAGTAATTTCATAGGGACTTCCCTCCACAGCGTGTGGCCGCGGCAGCATGGAGCTTGAAGAGTTCATCGGGCCAATACACAGAATCCACCGGGTAAACTTGAATACCTTTCTCCCGTGAAGAATCAATTCTGCGGGCAATGTCAGTGACTTCAGTGCTGGGTGGATTCGCTTGCGCCATACGCACTTGGCTCAAGGCCTCGATGCGCACAAACTTCATTTTGCGAATCGCTTCTTTCAAAACCACTTCACGGTTTTTCCAAAAGCGCGTCTTTTGTGCCAGAAGTCCCGCGCGACCATCCTGCACATGAGTCTTGAGGGCCTCAAGCGCGTCCGTCCATACTGTGGCTTTGTCAGCAGCGGCGAGTTTTTGCAGACGCTCTAACTCCACTTCCCGCGCAGCGAGCGCCAGGGTGATTTCTTGAATACGCTCATCAGGCACATCGATCTTGGCCGTGGCCGGATTCTTCTGGGCCGCTTCAATACGATTCGCCCACACTTTATGTGTCGCGATGAACGTATCAAAGTCTTTAACGACCTCGTCGAAACGGCAAAGTTTGAGATTACTCACTGAGCGCACGAGACCTACTTCCGGCAGGAAGCGGTTGGTGAACACTTCATGGGAAAGACTCGTGAGTTCACCACGCAATTCACTCACACGCTTCAAACGCAAGAGTGACCAGGTGCGCTCGGTGCGCGCCGGGATGTATTCGGCGACCCCACGAGGAACTTTGGCGTAGAAAGCTTCTGAAGCGTCATAGGCACCGGCCTGATACAACAGGCGACCTAAGGTCAGGTAGTGACGGGCCAGTTGATGCACGGCCTTAGTTTGCTCCATCTCCGGCTCAACTCGGCGCTTGAGAAGTTTACCGGCCTCGCCGATTTCATTCTTGCGGGCCCAGTTCAATACGGCCGTGGCCGCGAGCGTGAAACTTTGCGGATGCCCCATGGGAAGCAAAGTCAGCACACGAGCGGCATGATCCGCGCGGTAGCGAGTGGCAAAAGCTAAGAGTTCAAGTTCAAGACCCACCGGAGCACTGAGGCCCAGCAAATACTCTACTTGAGCAGGATTCAAATCCGGACGCTGCTCAGCGACCCAGGCCGCTTTCACTTGCGCATCAATCACTTGATCCAAAGCAAAGCGCAAACGCTCGTTGCCCGCTGGCTGCATGCGACTGGCGAGGTAAGCATCGACAAAGGTCTGCGGAAGGTTGAGCTTCCACGTGAGATAGATCCACGTTTGTTGAGTCAGGGCCGAGTCAGACTTGATTTCATTCCACTGGCCTGCGGCCGTGGTGAATTTTCCTGCCAACACTAATTGCAACCAAGCATCGACGGCCGGAGTGAGTCCCTTGGCCTGACGCCACTCCATGAAAAGAGTTTGCAAGTAGGCATCGGTCAGTTTGAAATCGCCGGCTTCAGGTGCGAGCGCTGCCGTTGCCGCACTGGCGTCTGTTCCCGTTGTTTTCAACAGCACTTCCGCGCCGTGCTGGGCGAAAGCGCTGGTTGCGAGACTTAGTGAGAGGAAAAGAATCTTCACTTACTTCCTCCCAAGAGCACACCGAGAGAAAGATAGCCGACCATGTTGTGGACGTTGTTGTCGCCTTTAAGATTCTCTTCTTTGTAGAAGTCATTCTTAAGGCCAATACGCGCCGACATCATCTTACCCATCCAGAAAGCAAAACCCGCATCGATGACCATCGCTGTCGCATTGCCACGACCGAGTTCCACTTGGCCTACGCCGAAGTTCCAGAACTGATCGAAGTAAACCACTTGATCAAGATCCAAGCGCATCTTGCCGTAGAAAAGATTGTACTCACCCACGAGGTCCGTTTGTGACTTGATGTAGTCACGATCGGGAACCACGTTTTGCTCGTTCACGAGCTTTTTGCCAGCGGTGCTCAATTCATTGTTCATGCGGAAGTGGTTCAAACCAATCCCCCACTTACCGTTGATGTGATAGCGGTAAAGGCCGCCCCACTGAGTGGAGTCGATGCTGCCGTCTTGATTTAAATTTTTACCACCGATGAAACCTAACTCATGGCGATTGTTCAAAGGAGAGAGGCGCGCTTGAATGCTGTAGAGCTTGTCGTTAACAGTTGAAACCATCGCCTTATCTACTGGGACCGCGAGAGCGTTAAGCTCAGCTTCCAAAGGAGATGAAGATGTGGCGGCCACAGAATTAAAAGACATGAGAGCAAGTGTGACGATTAATAGTTGTTTCATAGTTACTCCCAAATCCGCTCAAACCATTGTTTAACAAGACCGGCATCAGCTTCGGCCAGATTCAAATCTGACAACTCAAACCCCAGGACCACAATTTTGCGGCCACCAGAGAGTGGGCACGAAGCCCCGATCACGTACTGCTCAGTTTCTTCACCTGGCTTGATGAGACCAAAGAGCTCTTTGCATTGATTGTTCTCGAGAGAGAGTTCGATAAAGCTCGGATGCGCTGACTCTTTCGTCGTAAGACCCTTGAGGCCTGCGCGCTTAGTAGGTGTTCCAAGTCCTGGCACAACTTCAAGGGCGTAGTCAGCCAGATTAAAATTAGGCACCGAATTCGCACGCTTACCGAGGTAGAGACCTTTCGCTTTGAGCTCTTCCAAAATATCTGCCGGCAAAGTCGAGAGCAGCGGAGAGGTCACCAGAATTTTCTTCATGTTTTTAGCAAAGAAGCTGATGTCCGTAGCGACCTCAGGCATCTGCATGCTCTGAGTTCCTACCGTCACACTTTTGCGAAACGCCAAGGCGCGGGCATTGAGGTTGTGGCCACCATGATAAACCCGTGAGGCCTTGCCCCACAGCTTTTCAATCTCAGCAAATTCAGGAGCACTTGCGTAGGAAGCGATGATGACGTTCTCGGCCCAGTTCGATGGCAACACTTCGTAGAGGAACACGGCGTTCGCTACGCCACCCACTGAGTTCATGACCGTCACAGACAACGTCTTGAGACCTGGGTTTTCCGAAATCACTCGCATCTGAGTGTTGTTCACCAGACTCACTTGATCGCGGGAATCAGAAGACGCAATGCTCGCCGAACGGATGCGCAGAGCAGAGTTCCCTGCAGAAACGCTTATCGCGTGATCGAGGGACTTACCAAACTGCACGTACTTGATGCTTTCTTGGCCCCAGTCACCACGTGTGATAGTTGGAAGGGCGATGGTGCGCGCTTCAACTGAGAGCTTCATACGATGAGGGCGGCAACGAGTGCTATTCGTAGAAAAACCGTAATTTGAATTACAGATGCTCAATTCAATTTCATAAACCTGGCCAGTGGCATCGGCCGGGATGTCAGACCAGCTCAACACGTAGGTTGACTCAGGTGCAGTGGCGCTGACTTGACGAAGATCAAAGATCCCTACTGGTGGTGTCGAAACCAAAGTCACTTTCGGCGCGACTTCTTTGTTGGCGTCACTCACGGTGAAGGCCTGGGACATGTCCCCTTTAACAACGAGCTCTGTGCCTAGAGAAGTCTGGGTTTCTTGGCGCACATCCGACAGGTTGATGCGGAAGTCTTGCGTCTGTTGACGGCCATCGGGGCCAGTCAGGATGACAGTATTAGCAAGAGCAGCTGAACAGCTTCCACTGCTGGTGCATTCCTTGCCCACCCGCAACTGTTCCACACTGTACTGGGCGGCGATTGACCATTCAGCCTTTGAGCCAGAACGAACGAGCTTCATCCCGATGGAGGTGTCTTTGAGTTCGGCGCGCACATCGGCCGCCGCGTAGTCCTCGGCCACCACTGAAAAAGTGCCCAGAGTCTTCGACTCCCCTTCTCTCATGGAGTAAGTGGCGTTGAGGTTTTGCACCACCATCAAACGAGGCGTGTCTTTCACTTGCAAGAGAATGGTCTTGCGAACCGCTTGAGTCATATCCATGCTGCTGTAAAGAATCACAGTGATGGGATATTCGCGGGTCTTGATGTTGTAGTTATTCGGGTCGTTCGCTTGCGTGAAACCTGGCGTCCAAGTGATCACACCTTTGGTGGCATCCCAGGCGGCGCCTTGTGGAAGTCCCTCGAACTCAAGCACAGCTTCACCGGCCGGCACCACGGACTTGATTTCGTATTCAGCATTGCGGCCTTCATCGAAAGTCATGAGCCCTGGAGCATCGATACCCAGCGCAGGAACAACTTCTCTTCTGATGGGCGCTGGATCCACTGAGGCATCGACGCCCTTAAATGGATTGGCGTTACAGCCGACAAGCGTTGCTAAGAAAAGAACTGAAATGATGAACTTCATATTATTGGCCTACCGGACGAAGGGTGAACGGATAGTTTACTTTGACGTTGACGCCACCACGTGGTTTTGGGAATTCCCAATTCATCATACGTTTGGCGACACAGCCGCCCACTTGCGGATCAGCGAGTGTTGATGATTTTACTTTTGAGAAGTTCAAGCGGCCTGTGCCGCCGATTTCGAAATCCATAACGAGCGTGCCCGCAAGATCAGCGTTGTGGCGCAAGCGCTCTTCATAGCACGCGCGCACTTGGCTGATGTATTTAGCGATGGTCGCTTGGATCACATGGCGATCAAGACCGCCGTCCACGCCGACTCCGTTGCCGAT
>JBEIPE010000384.1:0-2391 GCA_040377215.1 Halobacteriovoraceae bacterium | reverse complement strand
TGATAAGCACATTGAAGTAATTGTGAGCCAGATGCTGAAGAAAGTTGAGATCACTGACCCAGGTGATTCGATCTTTGTTCAGGGCGATTCAGTAACTAAGGCAGAGTTGGCCGAAGAGAACGAACGCCTCATCGCTGAAAGTCTCGAGCCGGCACAGACTAAGTCTCTGCTCCTCGGTATTACTAAAGCGTCTCTGACCACGGAAAGTTTCCTGTCAGCTGCGTCATTCCAAGAGACTACGAAAGTTCTTACCCAGGCCACATTGGAAGGGAAGAAGGACACGTTGCTAGGTCTTAAAGAAAACGTATTGATGGGCCGTTTGATCCCAGCGGGTACCGGCTTGCCGCGTTACGCAGGGTTCCAAGCGGAAGTAGTGAAGGAAGAAAACCCCTTCATGATGAGTCTCTAAACAAACGACTTGAAAGAGGCCTGGGGGCCATGTTAAACCCTCAGGTCACTTTCCTAGAAAGTAGAAGAAGTAGTAAGGAGTAAGTAGCAATGCCTACAATTAACCAACTTGTCCGCCAGGGCAGAACACAAACTCAGTACCGGACGAAAGCTCCGGCATTGGAAAACTGTCCTCAGCGTCGCGGTGTATGTACTCGCGTATATACAACCACACCTAAGAAACCAAACTCGGCTTTGCGTAAAGTTTGCAAAGTGAAACTCACTTCTGGTTACGAAGTTATTTCGTACATCGGTGGTGAAGGTCACAACTTGCAAGAGCACAGTATCGTGCTCATTCGCGGCGGTCGTGTGAAAGATCTTCCAGGTGTTCGTTACCACACCGTACGCGGTGCCCTTGATGCTTCAGGAGTAGAGAAACGTCGCAAACGTCGCTCACTTTATGGCGCTAAGAAACCTAAGAAATAAGAGATTTGGAGTAGAAAATGAGCCGTAAGCATAAAGCCGAGACCCGCGATGTTCTTCCCGATCCAAAATTCGGTGATCAACTCGTAACTAAATTCATCAATTGCATGATGTACGATGGAAAGAAATCAACTGCAGAAGCTATCTTCTACGGTGCTCTTTCAATCGTTGAACAAAAATCTGGCGAAGAAGGTCTTAAAGTCTTCAAAAAAGCCATGAACAACGTGAAGCCAGCTGTTGAAGTTAAATCTCGCCGTATCGGCGGAGCAACTTACCAGGTGCCTATCGAAGTTCGTCCAAACCGTAAGCAATCTCTCGCTATCCGTTGGCTCCGCGAGTACTCACGTACACGCGCAGGCAAAGACATGGTGACTAAGCTCGCTGACGAAATCTTGGATGCTGCTAACAACCGTGGCGGCGCTGTTAAAAAACGTGAAGACGTTTACAAGATGGCAGAAGCCAACAAAGCATTTGCTCACCTTAAGTGGTAATCGTTTAAATCTTGGTTTAAATTACAAAGGGCCCCTCAAGGGCCCTTTTTTATTTTAATGAGCTAATTTCCATGAAATCACACCAAATAGATAAAATTCGCAACATTGGCATCATGGCCCACATCGATGCCGGCAAGACCACCACCAGTGAGCGAATCCTCTATTATACCGGCAAAAATTATAAAATTGGTGAAGTCCATGAAGGGACAGCCACGATGGATTGGATGATTCAGGAACAAGAGCGTGGCATCACTATTACGGCCGCAGCGACAACTTGTTCTTGGAACGGCCATACCATCAATATCATCGATACTCCTGGCCACGTAGACTTCACCATCGAAGTAGAGCGCTCACTGCGCGTTCTTGATGGAGCCGTAGGCGTATTTTGTGCTGTAGGTGGTGTCGAACCTCAGTCAGAGACTGTATGGGCCCAAGGTGACAAATACAAAGTCCCACGTATCGCTTTCGTAAATAAAATGGACCGTACCGGCGCTGACTTTCTCAGCGTCGTTTCAGAAATTCGTGAAAAGCTCGGCAAGAAAGCCGCAGCACTTCAGATGCCAATGGGGTCTGAAGAAAATTTCACCGGGATGATTGATCTCATCACGATGAAGGCCATGGAATGGGGTGAAGGAAGCCTCGGTGAGAAATTTACAACACGTGACCTCACTAAAGACGAAAACGATGAAGCCAAACTTTATCGCGATGAGCTCCTTGAGCATCTTGCTGACTTCGATGACAAATTGGCCGATCGTTACTTGAATGGCGAAGAAATCTCAGTGACCGAAGTAGATGCCGCTGTTCGTTTGGCCACCATCAAACACGGATTTATCCCTGTGCTTTGCGGATCAGCTTTCAAAAACAAAGGTGTGCAGCCTTTGCTTGATGCTGTCGTTAAGTATCTTCCATCTCCTTTGGATAAGGGCGCAGTCATGGCCCACGATGCGAAAGACTTTGAAGAGATGGTTGAGCGTCAGCCGAATGATGAAGAGCTCTTCAGTGGACTGGCATTTAAAATTGCTTCAGATCC
>JBEIPE010000006.1:0-27187 GCA_040377215.1 Halobacteriovoraceae bacterium | reverse complement strand
GCCGGCAAGGTGATGATGCGCTTAGAACAGAAAGGTCTGGCGCCGCTTATTGCTGAAGAACTCAAGCGTTTGGGGTTTGTGCATAAGCTCGAGCGGGTGGAGTTCAAGACTCCATTGGAGAATTTGCAAGGCGAAGAAGGCACACCGCTGGTTTGGAAAACGGCCGCAGAATTAAAGTGGAGCGAGCGGCAAATCGGCGATCTTCTATTACAGGTGGCCGTGGGTGATCCGGAAGGTGATATTGACGGCGACCCCATCAAGTATATTCAGGATTGGCTAAATGATCCTGAACTCACCTGTGGTCTTGAATGTGTGCACGTAGGTTTTATGAAAGATAAAATCGCCGCGCTCGTCGTGCCGCAAGTGGATCTCAAAAATGGCTGGTCACGCCTGGCCTACATGGGTGTGCATCCTGATTTTCGTGGCATCAGTCTCGGACGCTGGGTCCATCGCCATGGCTTCGCCGCTTTAAGGCAGCAAGGTGGCACAAGTTATCATGGCGGCACGAGCTCCATGAATGTGCGTATGAGACGCACGTTTGAGGCCTCCGGCTGTCTGCCTTATCGCACGCTGGATGAATGGGAGAAACAAATCTAGCTAGGGTTGAGGGGCACCAAAACAAATGTAGTCATGGCAACCACAGGCTATCGGTGTCCCTCCACTGGCCTCACAGTCTAGAGCGTATTGATCACCGGGCTGGAAATCTGCTGTGCAGCTGAAGGAAGGATCGGGACTGACGGCACATGTTCTATCTATGCCATTCATGTCAGGACCCGTTTTCATTTCACCGTTACAGAGAGCTGGGCCACAGGAGCAATTCACAACCTCATAACCGGCTTCACGGCAGCTCGCTTGAAAGGCGAGGTCTTGATCAAAATCCCAGCCAAGGGCGGGGCAGATCTCGGCGTCGACTAAGCATGCATCACTAATACCCCAGCGGTCATAGCCCACCTCGAGGGACTGGCTCGCGACGGTTTCCTGGGGTGGCTGGCAAGCACCTAAAAAGGCGAGGGTAACGATCAAGAGGTATTTCATGGAAGGCCTATCGGACTAACTCAAAGAGATACTAACTAAAGAAGTGCTTTAGTCAGATAGGTTGTTTTTACAGAGGGGAGGTCACGAAACGTGGCCAATGGGCTAGTTTGCCCGCAAATAGTCCTCACCCCCAAGGAATAAACATGAAAACGAGATCTGAATCTTTTTTGATCGCTAGTCTCTTGCTCGCCACACCCGTCACATCACTGCTCGCTACATCTGACGCTCATGCGCAGATATCGACTGTGTTCTCAACTCTCTATAAGAGCGCTCCTGTCATGGCAGTGGGCAACTTAGGCTTTAGTCGCCAAGTGATCATCGGTGTTCGCGTTGTCGTCAACGGCAACACGGGCGACTTCCATGGCGATCGCGCGGTTGTGGGCATCTGCCAACCCAGTGAAGCACCCGACACACTCACTATCGAAGTCATCGATCCTGTCACTGGCAAAGTCTTGCACGTGGCCGATCGCTGGTTCGGCGACCTTAATCAAGGTGTGAACGAACTCAAGCGTACACAGAGCTCTGCTTGCACCGTAGGCAAGCTTCAGCTTGATCTCGCAGGCGCCACAGCGAAGCTCTTGACGACAACCGGCGAAGCCATCGTGGTGGATGTCGCTGGTGTTGGCAAAGTCACTTTGCCGTCGAAGACTGTTTTCAGAAAGTAAGTCATGAAGAGGACTCAGCTCAATTTAGACTTGAGTCCTCTTTCTCTTGAGGTCCTGCGCCTTCTTGCACCACAAGTTTTATCAGAAGAGACGCTCCACTTGGTCGACCAGGTTGAACTCGTGTGCGCTCAAATGCCTGCGCCGACAGCAGAAAAAATTGAACGGCTAGGCTTTCAGCGCCTGCAGGCGTCCACGACGCTCATCAAAGAGATCAATGCTCCCAAACAAGAGGCCCTCAACAATTGGGCCGCCGCCAACGAAGAACTTCGACAGTTCATCGTGGAGCAAACCGCCATCGATAGCGCCACGATCCTCTCGCTGCATACCAAACTCAATCCAGATTCTTTCGGACTCCTGCGTGCGACGGATCTCCAGGGTGGAAATGGCGAGTATCCACCGGCGAAGGATCTCGCGGTACTTTGGACTATCTTCGAAAGCGAAGTATTGGCGACACTTGATACCGAACATCCCATCATCGAAGCTGCACAACTTTATCAGTGGCTGATCACGCTGCACTTTTTTGCGGATGCCAATGGCCGTACCGCACGGTTAGTGGCCGACTGGCGTTTGGCGCAAGCAGGACTGCCACCGCTGGCCTTCGCCAATGATGCTTCGTCATTTGTAAGTGTGTTAGATGTGAAGCGAAGCTTCACTCCAGAATCGTCAGTGAGGCGGATTTGCCAAGGGATCAGCGAGACCCTGAATCTATTTAAAGTCTGATGTTGCAGAGTTCTTTAAGAATGCGCTCAGGCCGTGCTCCGGTCATGAGCACCTCAAAGTTCTCGTCTTCCACAATCGGACGCTCCAGCACATGGTAATGCTTCCTGAGCCAATTCATGCGCTCAGCGGGCTCAAGGCGCATGAACATACGCTCTGATTTCTTCCACAGCGTACTACGGCCATTCACGGGATAGTCTTGTTGAAGATAATCGGCCCAACGTTGCAAGCGATCGTCTTCCGGTTGATCATCGCGGTAGTCATGAAAGGTGTGAGGCACATCAAAATCAGTGAAGACCTGGATGAGTTTATCCATTTGGTCTTCGTGCTTCATTCCCCAGACGTGTAGATGTTCGGCCATGTTAATACAACCATGGGTATTGCTCGAAAGCAGGGTCACGTTTCTCAAGGAAAGCCGTGCGGCCTTCTTGCGCTTCTTCGGTGCCGTAGGCGAGGCGAGTGGCTTCACCAGCAAAAATCTGCTGACCGACTAAACCGTCATCAATCAAGTTGAAGCCAAACTTCAGCATCTTGATCGCCGTTGGTGATTTTCCGCAAATGGTTGTCGCCCACTCAAGCGCCTCTTTTTCCAGATCCGCGTGGGGAACAACTTTGTTCACCATGCCCATTTCAAAAGCTTCTTGCGCCGAATAGTTGTGACCGAGAAAGAAAATTTCCCGTGCGCGTTTCTGACCGACTTGGCGAGCGAGATAAGCAGAGCCGTAACCAGAATCGAACGAAGCCACATCAGGATCAGTTTGTTTAAAGATCGCGTGCTCTTTAGAGGCGAGAGTCATGTCACACACCACGTGAAGTGAGTGACCGCCGCCCACGGCCCAACCCGGCACCACAGCGATAACCACTTTCGGCATGAAACGAATCATGCGCTGAACTTCGAGGATGTGCAGACGGCCGTGACCGGCGCGTGATGTTTTAGACGTTGAGTATTCGTAGCCTTGTTTGCCGCGCACACGCTGATCGCCGCCTGAGCAAAACGCCCAGCCGCCATCTTTTGACGATGGACCGTTACCAGTGAGCAAGATCACGCCCACATTGTTTTGTTGGTGAGACCATTCAAGTGCGGTCAGTAATTCATCGACGGTTTGTGGACGGAAGGCGTTGCGCACTTCAGGGCGGTTGAAAGCGATGCGAACCGCGCCCGTGTTTTTGGCCTTGTGAAAAGTGATGTCCTCAAAAGGAAATTCTTTGATCTCAGTCCACTGAGTTGCATCGAAAATCGGCGATATCATAAAGGCTCCTAGAATGAGGGGAATTTACCCTCAGAGCGCCATGTCGGCCAGACGCTTGTGGACCTGATCCCACTCTTGTGGGGTCAGTCCGGCGATGCCAAAGCGCGTTTTCAGCTGCTGGGCCAGTTCTGTCCCATTTTTGGCCCCGTTGAGATCACCCTGCGAGGTGCGCTCTTGGTTTTGGTAGACCGTCAGGGTGAGGCCCTGGCGGAAGCGTGAACTGGGATGAGTGGCCACCCAGAAATTGCTTTGGATCATATCGATGGGGAACACACCCGAAGGATCCATCCAGTAGAGCGGTTTCATCTCATGACGATGTTCACGCATGAGAGTGAGGCCTTTAGGCCCTGGCAGTTCTTGAATTTGGAACGTTTCTTTGTCCTGGGTAAAGGGCGCGCCCGGCACGAGAGGAACAGGATCGAGCACCGAGCCGGCGCCAAAGCCTACGTCGGCAAGGTAGATCTCGCCTTTGATTTTCACCATCAGCCATACATGGGTGCGGGGCACCTGGGTGATATCGGGGTTAAGCAACAGGACGCGCGCCAGACGCGGCTGGACCTCGAATCCTAGGCCCCGTAGTAGACGCGCAAAGGAGAGATTCAGCTCAAAGCAATAGCCACCCCGGGCCGAGTCAAGCAGCTTGGCCTCCAGGGAGGCATCGTCCAGGGCCGGTACTTTGTTCAATAAAATGTCTAAGTTTTCGAAGGGGATTTTCGCCTGATGGAGGCGATGCAAGTCTCGCAGGAGCGAAAAACTAGGGGTTAGATCACCGCTGTAGCCAAGCTTTTGTAAATACTTCTTCATGGCCAAATCTTAACAAGGCCAACGGTGGACGGCCATGGGGCGCAGGTGTAAATCCTCCCTACCTAACCCCCAAGGAGTCCCTATGAAAATTGCACTTTTAGCTCTTCTCATTTCAGCACCCGTCTTCGCTAACACCACTTGCTTCACTCGTGATGTTGAAATCCGCACGAACCAAGTTAGCCTCTCTCGCGAGCTCTGCTTTGGTGATGTTGAATTGCAACTCGATATCTTCTCGCCGAGCAAAGCCTTGGTTCGTTTTTCTGTGGATGGCAACCGCGCTATGAGAACTAAGACCGTCGAATTAAGAAACGGTCGCGACCTTGGCAACGGCACGATCGCTTTTAAATTTAATGTTGAAAGCAAGTCGGTCGGTGGCTCATGCGGCGACACCTGGCAAGCAACTTCGGAAGCGACTCTTGTTGTTCAACGCGACGGCTCGTCAGCGGTGATCCAAGATGTGAACGCTGAGGTAGCGTACTCAAGCGACAACTGCCACTCAGATATGAGAACGCAGCAAGAACTCAGCTACCGTCGTCTCTAGTCTACTCTGTAGGGATGATGGAGATACTTCTCCTTCATCCCTTTAAGTGGATGAAGAAACCATTCTCCCTTTTTCCAATCACTGCCCCAAATCTCCCACGACCATGGTGGTTTGGCGGCACCGAGACCCCACACAATCCATTTTTTACCAGCAAACGTCGCATTCGCACGGAAGAGTTCTGTCTTTCTGCGCTCCCAAATTTCATCCAGTGAGATGAGTTGGTAGTCCTGCGGTTGATAGGTCTTGATCGGTGCCACCGCCGCTCGTGGATAGATGCCATGACCACCGCGCTCGACCATGACTTCAACGGTCTGAGGTTTATCTACACTGTTCAAGCGATTGTGCGCCAGGGTTTCTAGGCGCCAGAAAGTCTCAGGTTTTTTGATCGTGACCCGTAGGCCCTCAAAGTCGTTTTCATGGCAATGCATCCAGAAACAAAAGTCGGCGTAGTCGCGGGGAAAAAAAAGCGCGTAGGTTATGAAGTAGAAGTTCTCGCTCTCGATCACATGATAATAAAGCGCAGCAGGACGAGGGAACTTAAGCAGGTTGTCCCAATTATTTTCGGCGTTCCAATCGCCATCGTAATTCACCAGGGTGAATTCATCAGCGCGGGGTTCACTGCCTAGTTCTTGATGGATAGTGGGTGCCCAGCGAAGGGCCAAAGAACTTGCAAAGCTCAATTGCAGAAAGAAGAGAAGTAGTCCCATCGCACCATCATCTGTTTTTGGTTTTAACAAGGCCACATATCAGCTATTGTGGCAGGAAAGTTAAAATAGCGAGGATGGATTATGAAAGTATTCTTATTTGCATTGGTTATGTTTGTCGGTTCTGTGCAGGCTGCGTCAAATCCAGTTGTCGTCATGAAAACCACTCATGGCGTCGTAGAAATCGAACTGAATCAAGAGAAAGCCCCTTTGAGCGTGGCGAACTTCTTGGCCTATGTAGATGCTAAGTTTTACGACAACACGATCTTCCACCGCGTGATTCCTGGTTTCATGATTCAAGGTGGCGGCTTCAATAAGAAGATGGAACAAAAAACCACACGTGCTCCAGTGCAGAACGAGGCCAACAATGGTCTTTTGAATGACACGGGGACGATCGCCATGGCGCGCACCTCTGATCCCCATTCAGCGACAGCACAATTCTTTATCAACGTAGAAAATAACTCTGCTCTTAACCACACAGGTATGACAGAAGCAGGTTGGGGCTATGCCGTTTTTGGTAAAGTCATCAAAGGGATGGATGTTGTGAATCGTATTAAAGCGGTTCGTACAGGAAATCTCAGCGGCCATCAGAACGTTCCGATGGATACCGTCATGATTAAAAGCATTCGTCGTAAATAAGGGATTCCATGAAAGAGGCACTCGATCTCACTGTCCTGACTCCAAAGAAGCTACGTACTCTGCGTAACAATCTTAACAACCGCATTGAGTCCTTCGGGACACACGGCGACGGTGCTAAAGATTTGCAGAAGAGCCACATGCTCGCTGGCATGAGTGAAGGCGAGTGCAAGGCATTGTTGCAGTCGGTAAACAGAGAAATGAAGAGACGTTCTCGCGAATGAAAACACCTGTAGAAATCCCACTGGCCGAAGGCCATGAATTCATCGCCCTTTGTGATCTCATGAAGATTGCTGACATGTGCGAGAGCGGCGGAGCGGCCAAACACATCATCGCGACGGGAGTTGTGAAAGTGGATGGGGTGGTAGAGACCCGGAAGCGTTGTAAAATACGCAGTGGGCAAGTGGTCGAGTACAAGGGAGACACCGTTAAGGTCGTCTCCCCGTAATTTTAATTCTTAAGAACGTGGATCTGGTTCGCCGTAGCAGTTCATCACTGATTTGGTGCGCTTGTTACGACGGTACTCAACACACATGCTGTCATCAGGGTTGCTGCCGGTCCAACGAACACAGTCTTCAGCTTCCCAAGTAAAGTCGATGCGATAGTTGTTCACGATTTTGCCGATCACGCCAAAACCCAAAGACAAACTATTGTTCACTTCTTTCACGTCACCCAAGAAGCACAAAAGACCGTAATCAACTGAGTTCAAGTCGGCATTCGTCAAAATATGGCCCTGAGAAAGAATCGGGTCATTGGTGAAGTACTGTTTCCACGATTTGTTCTGAAGCACAAAACCTAACTGAACTTCTTGATCGCACTTGATCACACCTGTGTGATGAGCACTCTCGAAGCTGCCATTCATCACGTCGCCGCGAAGAATGAAGTTAGGTTGGCCATTCACGGCTCCTGCAATCACGCCACCGGCATCGACACGAAGATCCAAAGTGGTTTCGTGAAAATCGACACGGTTGGTGAAGGCCGGAGAGAGCAAAAGTTTTTTGTTCCATGGAGTCGCTGGCTGGCCCCAAATTGTACGCTTGGCGGTGGCCGTCACGTCACAGTTATAAACAGGCAAGGCCCAGGCAGAAACGGTCATGAATAATGCAGAAATAACGACGAATAAACGCACGGTTGATTCCTTTGAGAGGGGGATTTCACGTTTATTACCGCAAGGGGTTGCGGCCTGAAAAGTTAATTATGCGTCAGGACCTAGGCTAACCCACTGATCTTGTGAGGTAGGTTTGCTCTCGTTGACGATAAACATCAATGAGACATGGGGAGCATCTCCCAAAACGGCAGAGGTGGTGAAGGGGATGCGTTCGGTTCCGATCATCATCAAGAGCCCGACTTCATTCTCAATCGTGAACGTTTTCTCATCGAAGTAGAGGGTGCGATCCGCCTGTTTGCTGAGTGTGATCTGACCCATGATGATGCCCTCGGAGGTCCGCAGAGGCGGTTGCCCTTCCGCTTGAGTTTGCACCTGTGTCCAACAGTGGAGCCAGCGCTCAGCAGGAATGGGCCACTTCATACGACGGTAGAACTCGTTGATGGAGACGTGAATAAAGCGTCTCAACTCTGCGCTGTCGGTGAGAGATGTGGCTTTGTGAGGGTATTTATAAAAGCCAATGGGATTGAGGCGCAGATGCAAGATCATTGGAAACCCTTCTCTTTGTGAAGAAGAATCCAGTTATCGAATAACTCGGCTTTATTTTCCATGACATCAAAAGCAATCGAGATGCGGGCCTGGTCTCCCACTACGGCACTGGTGGCGTGGGGCACACGTTCAGCACCAATAAGAGTGAGAAGTCCGGGCTCGTTTTCTAGCTCAAAGAACATCGAGCTGTAGTAAGCGGTGTAAGAGCCATTGCACGCCACTGTCATATGGCCTGAGAGCTTGCAGTCGTGATGAGTGTGGAGACCTAAGCGCTGTCCCTCGCGGTGAATATTCACCCAGCATTGCACCCAACGTTCCGTGGGGATGTCCCAATTCATCTTCCGATAGAAGTCATCAATCGCTGTGATGATGAAGGCCTTGAAGTCATCGGTGTCGGGATAGGTCAGGAAATTGTAGCTGCCGTAGCGCGCGGTGGTGGGGCTTTTGTTTTCGTCTGGCCAATCCAGATCATAGGTCAAAATGGTGGGCTCTTTGGCGAGAATAAGGTCGTTGAGTGAATCGGTACTTAGAGGGTACCGATAAACACCGAAGGGAATCTCGCGCAAATGGAAAATCATAGCTGACTATAATCTAATACCAAATGCGCTTAAATAGAAAGCCCCGCTCTCTTACCGGCGATCAAAGTACGAAGGTAAATCGCAAGACCTTCTTGTGGAGTGAGTTTCCAAAAGGCCAAGTGATCGAGGTTGTAGAACACGCGTGCCGAAGCGGTTGTGTCCACTGCCGCACCGGCCAAAGGAGCGCTGCCTTCAGTCGGGCCGTAAGAAAGCATATGAGTGTAAACCGGGTCTACACCTTGAGTAGCGCGCTCATAACCGGAAGAGAGGAAGATCAAGTTATAAACTTTCATAGAACTGGCAGCATCACCCGCTGGATTCAAATGCTCATGGTGCGCCATGGTTGGCAAATTGGCGCGATCAAGGGCGCTGTAGATCGTTGATGGCAAATGATCAACCACCCGTGGGTCTTTAGCGATCAAACCCACTGGGAGTTTCAAGGTGTCAGCAACCGTCGGGAATACGCCGCGATAGAAAACATCCGGGCGAGATTTGTAATCAGCGATGACACTGCCGTTCGGTGTTCCACCGACGTTGTACCAAGCGGCCACGCTGGCGGTACCGTTTGCAAGACCAAGTTCGGCGCGCTTTTTCACTTCATTCATCACACGTGAGCCCATCGAGCGGCTGATCACCAAGTGGGGGCCGTCCAATTCAGCGAGGCCTTCTTCCGTCTCACGGACTTGAGCTTCTAGAGGAGCGAGACTGTTGCGGTAGATGACTTTCACGTCAGCGCCGAGGCGGCGGAATTCTTTTTGCAAGAAAGTGTAACCAGTTTTTTCTGTTTGATTTAAGAACAAACGGTAAGGGAATAGACCCGACAGCATGCCATTCTCGTAAGAGAGTTGTGGGATGAAGGCGATCTTCAACTTATCTGCCGCGAGCTCAGCTGCGAACTCTTGTTTAAAAAGTTTTTTAAGTTCCGGAAGAGACAATGTGGCGAGTTCATCAAAGCCGGCCTGGGCGTTTTCTTTGCCGGCCACAGTGTTCAACTCTTGAGAAATGTTTTTGTAAGTCTGGACGGTGCAGATGTAGCCGTTCTGCAAGAAGAAGGCGTGCCATGTGAGAAGGTCAGAAGGCAATTCGTCGGTCGGGCAAATGTCACGGTCCATCGAACGCACGGTGGCCTCAGATTGCACTTCGAGGTTCAACTCATCATCGGCAACGTTGAAGGCATCATTGATGTCAGAAGGAAGGCCACTTTGAATGCCGAGACGGCGAGCCAGTTCGCTGGCGTGTTGTTGGATGCTCATCAAACGAATGCCGGCCTGAGAGCTACGACACTCTTCCTGCAAAACCATGGTATCTGCGGTGATAGTATTGAGAAGAACAGTCGCGCGTTTGTCGTTCTTGTCTTGCACGACTTTGAGGCCTTGAATCTCTGAACCCTCTTCAGTGATGCTACAGCCGCCGAGCGTATGACGGAGAGACGCCGCTTCTTGTTGCAGACGCGCCAGCTCCAGAGCTTCTGGAGAGATCATGGCGTGAGAAAGCAAAGGAGAGAGTGCCAAGACGGCCAACCATTTCATACAAACCTCATGGGTAGAATTGCCCATGAGTTATATCGCGAGAAAGGGTTGGCCCGCGGCGAGTGCGTAGATTTTACAAAACGTACTGACTGCCCAACAAAAGGATTTCCTGTTTGTTGGTATCGACGATGCCAAGAGCGTTAAAAGTCCCTTGATTTCCAATCACTTCGATCGAATAAAGCTGCACCCGGTTCTTCTTCAAAACGCTCACAAGCGTCTCTGAGAAGGCCGTCATTTGTGTCTCTGGGTTGTCCACGAAGCTAAAGGCCCCAAAAACAATGGTCTCAACCCGTTCCCACGAACTGAGGGTCGTGAGGGTAATCTTTTTCACGGTCACGCTCTCGGCGGTATCGCGGGCCTCAACGGCCAGACGATGGGCGAGCTGCTTGAGGGTCGCTGGGACGGCCTCGTTGAGATTCGTAAGCTTATACGACTGGCGATCCACCATGGTCTCCATGTTGTCAGGAGACTCGATAGGGAGGTCTTTCACCGCGGCGTCGAGTTCCGTGGTGAGGGCCTCAAGGCTGACGGTTGAGATTTTATTAAGGCGTTTAAAAGTAGCGGCCTGGGCCAGTGAGGTCACCGTCAAGCAAACGACAAGCAAAAGGCTTTTCATAGAGGCTCCTTAGAGTTGTGAGCGCACTTTAGTGAGCCGAACTCATATAGGAAAGGGCCGTGAAAAGATTACTCTAGTAGCGAAAGAGGAGGTCTTGGAATTCCGTCGTGGTGTCGTCGTAGAAGACTTTGCTCTCCAAAATGCGGCTGGAAATGAAGGTGAAATGAGGGCGGATGAGTTTTTGGTACTGTTCACGGGTGCGCACACGGGCCCAGGAATCACTAAACTGCAGCTCACTTTGCTGGCGCTTGTACTCAATGTCGGTGGGGACGGTGAGGTAGATATAGCGGCAGCGCTTCGCCATGACCGGCAGCACTTCTTTAAGTTCTTTGTCGCTGAGGTATTGCAGGACTGAGGTGCATAGGCCCAGATCAAAGGCCCAGCGCGCGCGCGGGATTACGGGCCCAGGTCACCAGGTCTTCGTGATGAAGCTTCGCCTTGGGCATTTTCATGCGTTTAAAAGCAGGCGGTGAAGGCTCTATGCCTTCGATGCGACGAGGTTTGAGCGCACGCGCCATTTCTTTCATCAAGTGGCCGGTACCAAATCCCAAATCCACCATGGACTCGGGGTTGAAGCCTTCGATGTTGAAATAAGCCAGCAAATAGCGCGAGTGGTCTTTTACATTTCCGATGCCATCAATGGTTTTGATGTCTTGATAATGGGTATCCCAATAGCTCTGGTCAAATGGCTTCATAGGTATAAAGCTATCTTGAATGACATCTCTTTGGAGGCCCTTATGGTGCATGGAACTCTAGAAAAACCATTTAAAGTCATGCTCTCAGACGCTCGTCACGCGTTTTGCGCTGATCTCGACGCTAAGCTTGGCGGCGAAGACACAGGCCCAAACCCTCACGAACTCCTCGAAGCGGCTTTGGTGGGCTGCACGCTGCAGACGATGCAGATGTACGCTGTCCGCAAAGGCTGGGACATCGGTGTCACACATGTCGGTGTGAAGACTCTCGCGGAAGGCGCTGAGGTCATCATCGGTCGCACCCTTAAATTTGATCCTCATCTCACCAGCGAGCAAGTCACTAAGCTCACTGAGATCGCCAACAAATGCCCGATTCATAAAATGCT
The DNA here is from genome assembly GCA_040377215.1 of Halobacteriovoraceae bacterium. Lineage (GTDB taxonomy): Bacteria > Bdellovibrionota > Bacteriovoracia > Bacteriovoracales > Bacteriovoracaceae > UBA6144. The sequence goes on along the minus strand of JBEIPE010000006.1, from coordinate 15,380 downwards.
CCATACTGCGGCTACCATTCAGACGGAAGTTGTATGAGCGTGAGTCTTGTCATTCCTCCCCGCGAACGAGACCTGGGCGATGGCATGAAAGTTCGTCGTGCGCTGCCTTTTGTGCATAAGCGCCTGGTGGGCCCGTTCATTTTTTGGGATCACATGGGGCCGGTGAAAGTTTCTGATTCATTTGAAATGTTGGTGCGCTCCCATCCGCATATCGGACTTTCTACGCTCACATATCTTTTTAGCGGCGAGATCCTCCACCGCGACTCTCTCGGCAATGAATTACTGATTAAAGCCGGTGAAGTGAACTGGATGACCGCTGGCCGCGGGATTTCTCACTCGGAGCGTTCGGCGCCCGAGCATGGCCAAAACAATATGACCGTCGAAGGCATCCAACTCTGGATTGCCTTGCCCAAGTCCCACGAAGAAGTCGCGCCTTCTTTTGTTCACTATGATGCTCATGAACTTCCGACTTACAAACAGGGCGGAGTGGAGTGGCGAGTGATCGCGGGGGAATACCAAGGCGTTCGCTCACCTGTGTCGACCTACTCACCGCTGTTTTATTTTGAAGCTTCTATCAAGCAAGGACACCTAGGCGAGTTTCCCATGGCCATGACCCACGAAGCAGCGTTGTACGTCGCCAAGGGTGAAGTACAGATTGAAGGCGTGAATCATGGCGAAGGCGTCTTGATCGTCTTCGCGCCAGGCTCAACCGTGCAATTCAAAGCTGGTATTGATTCAAGGGTATTGATTCTTGGCGGTGAACCACTGGCCGAGCCCCGTCATATTTGGTGGAACTTTGTGTCGTCGAGCAAAGAGCGGATTGAGCAGGCGAAGGTGGAGTGGAAAAATCAGCGCGAAGAAAAATTTGGCAAAGTACCCAGGGAGACAGACTTCATCCCTCTCCCTGAGAACTAAGAATTATTTCTTGAGAAGATCGCGGATTTCAGTAAGCAACATGATGTCGGCCGGAGTGGCAGCTGGCGTCGGTGACGCTTCTTCTTTCTTCTTCATAGAGTTCATCGCTTTCACTACAGCGAAGATAGCGAAGGCCACGATGACGAAATCAAAGACTGACTGCAAGAAGATGCCGTAGTCGATAGTAACGGAGGCAACGGCCGGATCAGTAGATTCCTTGAGCATGATTTTGAGGTGATCAAACTTCACGCCGCCCACCATGACACCAATCACTGGAGTGACGATGTTGGCGACGAGTGAAGAGACGATTTTACCAAAAGCAGCACCGATCACGACACCGACAGCGAGGTCGACCACGTTGCCCCGCATTGCAAAGCTTTTGAATTCAGACATCAAGCTCATGAAGACTCCTTATTAAGATTTTGCCAATATTATCATATGAAGAAAGTCGGAAAGTCATCGGTTAAACCCTGGTGGGCCTACATTATCGAGACCGAGAAAGGGGCGCTCTACACCGGCATCACGACGGATCTCGAGCGGCGTTTTCGCCAGCATGCTGGTGAAATTAAAGGTGGCGCGAAGTACTTTCATTCCGGGGCCCCGGTAGAGATTCGGTTCAAGAAAAAATTCAAAAATCGCTCTGAGGCCTCAAAATTTGAGGCCCATGTGAAGTCCCTGACGCGGGCCCAGAAGTTGTTACTTCTTAAAAATAAGCGGAATTGAATTGGCCATGTCTTGCACCAACACGCGATCGAGCTGTTGGTTCAAGGATGTGTCTTGGCAGATCGTCGTGCCCTCATAGGCATGGTCGGTGGCGTTGTGCTGGAAGTTGTATGAGCCAATAGAGGCCGCAATCCGATCAAAGTGAAAGACCTTCGAATGCATGAAGCTGATATGCGTCCAGATGTGCATGTTGCTGTACTTCACCCAATCTTTGAGCAGATTCTTATAGTGAGGTTTGCCGTAGTAGCGATTCCACACATGAATCTGGAAAAGTGCCAGCGTCGCCTTGGCCTCGCGACCTTCGGCGGTCAGTTCGCTGATCTCTTCGTTGAGCATGGCCACGTTCTCGTTGCCGGCCATGTCGATGTTGGTGGTGATGTAATCAATGCGCGTCCCGCGCTTCGCGATGGCCTGCAATTTATCAAAGAGTTTGTTGTACATGCCAAAGCGATCTTTCCACTCAATGATCGGCAAGAGCGGACGGTTGAGGCGTGTGACTTTCGAGTCTGAGGTCACCGGATTGGTGATGGCCAAGTAGTTCTGCACGCCATCGAGCATTTTTAGGTAGGCCTTACCGATGATCTGGCGATCTTCCGCAGGGGATTGGCGAATATAACGGCAGACCCCATTCATGCGCGTATTTTGATCTCCAAGCACGCGTGGGTAGTGATCAGCGCCACGGACACCTTGTGCGCGTTCGAGCTCCTGGCGCTTGAGCATTTTTTCTTGGTAGGCGTTTACGTCCGTGACGTTCTTGCGCACGCGTTTTTGTTGGAAGTATGTCCAATCTTTCATAAACGCCAAGGCAATATCGGTAACAAGCGGGCCTTGAGTGAGGATGTCCACGTCGCGGTTTTGGAAATCTGTGCCACGAGAAAGATTGTCCGCATCGATCATGTTATGGCCGCCGCTGATGGCCACTTTGAAATCCACGATCATACTTTTAGTGTGATAAATCGCTCGTCCATACTTCCAGAAATCATCTCCTTCGATGACCTCCACGCCTGCAGTACGCAACTGGCGTGTGCACTGGCGGTGATTGAGATATTTACTGATGGTGGCATCGACGAGCACACGCACATCCACTCCGGCGTTATGACGTTCAATCAAAAGGTCGACGATCTCTTGGGTGCCCTTGTCACAGACAAAAACCAACGAACCCATAAGAATGGTTTCTTTGGCCGAGCGGATAAGATCTTTTTTGGCCTCGAAGGCGCCTTTGTCTTCCAGCAAAGTGATGGTGTTTCCGAAGGAAAGTTCTGATTGAGAGACGTCATCAATGTCGCGATGAAGGGCCGGTTCAAAATAAGGTGAGGTATTCAGAGTCAGAGGCGCATGGGCCGCGGAGTACTGCTCCAGAGGGAGAGTCAGTTCCTTAATTGGAGGATGATTCAAGCCACCCCATTCTCTTGGCGTAGGAATGACTTTCTTGTGAAGGAACTTACGTTTGCTGAATGAAAGTTCGCTATAGGCCTTACGTTTGGCTTCGTTAAAAGTTTCAGCTTGGTAGTGCTCGTTGTAGGCCGGAACATCCACCGCGAACATATCCTGCATCTCAAACCAATCCTGCTGGAACCAGTCTTTGATTTGAAATTCACCACGACGGTTGAGCTTGTAGCGAGCATCAGGAATGGCGCGCGACGGTTTGAAGATCAGATACTGCAACCCACGCTCTTGATAGCGCTGAGTGATGTCGGCAATGGAGAATTTGTAGTTTCCAATCTCAGGGGGAAAGAGACCTGCATGCGACGAGGTCGCACTACCGATGAAGACGGCTAAAATGAGGGCGGAGAACTTCATGAAGGGAGTTTAGCCCCATCCAGAATGGACGGGGCAAAACGAGTAAAACTTACTTAAAACTTTGGATGTAGGCCCACAGAGCGGGCAGATCATTCTCGAGTTTAGGGAAAGCGCGCATGGCCTTAGTCGTACGCTGAGGGACGTAACCCGGTGGCAAGGCCTCTGGATAACGGCCAGTCACGACCTTAACCTTCAGGACTTCCCAAGGAGTTTCGGCCTGAGCTGGGCCAATGGAGCCTTTCTCGGAGGGGTTCTTGTTGTGGCATGAAATGCAGTTCGATTCGTAGAGAACCTTACCGTGGGCCACGAGTGCCGGGGTCGACTCTGGGGCCGCTTCAGCCACAAATACTGCAGCTGCTTTTTTCGTCCCGCCAGCATTGGCCTCGGCCGCTTCCCGTGCTTCAACCGTGGTTGGAGCTGGAACTGGGCTCGTGGTCCGTGTGGCGTAATCGACTTTTTGTTCAGCACTACAAGAGATAAGCAGGGAGGCCAAGAGGCCTCCAAGAAAGATCTTTTTCATTTTAGACCAAAGCCTCCAAGAGACCGTACATAACAACCATCAAGAGAAGACCGAAGTGAATCACACCTTTAACGGTGGCGATAGGACCCAGCTTGCCGAAGATCGCGTTCGCTTCAAGAGCGAGGATGATCGTCGTGAGAGTCGCAACGGCAGTGTATGGATTCATCGCTTCGCCCATGCTCAACCCAAGGTGACGTGAAGCCCCCATGAAGAACAAGAGTGAGAATGAGAACAAGACGTTGGTGCGTGAAGCGAGCAAAGCTTTCGCTGCTGCCGCTGGAGCCGCAGGATTAGCAGCGCCGCCGCCGATGACAGAGTTGGCGTTCGCGATCAAGATTTTCTGGTTAGGCCAGATGATCAACCAAACGTTCAAGAACATGATGGTTCCCATCAAAGCGCCCGGCCAGATGTAGAGGCCGTACGGTGTGAGGAAGAAGTCACCTTTCAAGTTCGCGCCTTCGATACCGAGCATCGCGAGACCAGAGAGGAATGTGCCCATGGCGCCCCAACGGAACCACCAGAGAGCTTTTGGAACGAGCTTTGAGAAAGCGACGTTCTTAACAGGAGCTTCGATCTCAGCGAAGAATGCGCCTTGAACGAAGTTGAAGTAGTACAAATGACCAATCCACGCGACGCCCGCGAAGAAGTGAATCCAACGAAGCATCATGACGAGACCTTCGTGCGTAAACATTGCGATATCCATCGGCCGGATCTCCTTGAAAAAGGGGAAGATAAAATGAATGAAATCAAAGAATAAACGGATTTATCTGGACTGAAAACTAAGTTGTAGGATGCTGTGCGCTAGAAAAAAAAGAAAGGGCCCATTCGGGCCCTTCAAAAGCTAACTATTTCTTGAACCAACCCATCAGGTCAAAGCCCGACTTCTTTTTGTCTTCGCCACCGGCGCCTGCACGGTTGCCGGCATTGTCGTCAGCGTCGTCATGACGAGGCTGAGTTGACTGTGGGGCCGAGTGAGGACGTTGGCCGCGATTATCATCACGACGAGGGCCGCGATCGGGCCCGCCTCTATGAGGTCCGCGTCCGCCGCCGCCTTGGCCGCGGTCACGGTTAGGACCGCCACGATTTGGACCGCCGCCACGAGGGCCGCCTTGTCCACCGCGGTTGCCAGCAAAACGTTCACGCTTTTGTGCGCGATCGATGCGTGACATTTGTTCTTCCAAAGAGGGCTGAGCTACGTTTCCTGATGAATCCTCATCACCGTAGGCTTCGTTGCCTTGAGTTTGCATTTGTTGAGGTTGAGCGTCCGGACGTGGGCCGCGATTGTCGTCACGGCGAGGTCCTCGGTCATCACGACGAGGGCCGCGATCATCGCGGCGAGGACCGCGATCATCACGACGTGGTCCACCAGCATTGCGCTCTTGGCGAGCCGCATTTCTGTCGATGCGTGGGTTGTGCCCTTGATCACGTCCGCCATCTTGGCGACGCTGACCAGGTTTTTCCGGGCGAACGGCGTTCGCAACTTTCGGCGTATTTTTGTAGAGCTCAGGATCAATCAATTTCAGAATCGCACGCCACTCTTCACGAACTTCTGGAGTGAGGAAAGCAATCGCGTGGCCTGAAGCACCTGCGCGACCGGTACGGCCGATGCGGTGAATGTACTCTTCTGGAACGTGGGGAATGTCATAGTTAATCACGTGACCCACTTCCGGGACATCAATACCGCGAGCGGCGATATCCGTGGCCACCAAGATGCGAATCTCGCCGTCTTTGAATGCTTTCAGAGTAGTTTGGCGTTGAGATTGTGAACGATCACCGTGCAAACGACCGGCCGAGATGCCGTTTTTGTCGAGCTGGCGAGCGAGTTTTTCTGTGCGGTACTTGGTGCGCGTGAAAACAATCATGGTGCCTTCGCAGCCGTTGATCAATTCCATGAGCACGCCGAACTTGTCTTCTTCCTGCATCTCGCGCGTTTCTTGTTTGATGGTATCGATCGGCGTTGAGTGGCCTGGGCCAACTTCCACACGGACCGGATCTTTCAAGTATTTCTTGCTGATGTCGGCGATCTCGTTGGGGAACGTCGCTGAGAAGAGCATGGTTTGGCGTTCACGAGGAAGACCGCGCAGGACTTCGTTCAACTGAGGAGCGAAACCCATGTCGAGCATGCGGTCAGCTTCATCAAGCACGAGGAATTTAACGTTATCAAGTTGAGCGTGGCCTTCACGCATGTGATCTACCAATCGACCGGGTGTCGCGACGATGAAACGTGGGTGTTTTTTAAGGCCATCGATCTGGGGCTGCATGCCCACGCCGCCGATCACGAGAACGGGATGCCAGCGGCCGGTCATTTTTGAAGTGAGGTGTTTAAGAACTTCTGTCACTTGAATCGCGATTTCGCGAGTCGGAGCAAGAATCAGCGCGCAGTCATTATTGTCGCCATTGCGATCCATAAGAGTGACGAGAGGAAGACAGAAAGCGAGGGTTTTGCCCGTGCCGGTCTGAGCAAGACCGATAATATCTTTGCCAAGCATCGCATGCGGGATGGCCTGGGCCTGAATTTCAGTGGGGGTAGAAATGTTAGAGTGAGCGAGGGCCTTCTTGATGGGAATAGGCAATTCAAGAGAATCAAACGAGGTCAGAGCGTCCATGGGACTCCTAAGAAAGAAAAACAATATGTGGCGAGGGTGGACGTATGTCCGTAGCGTCTCAGGTATAGTCGTCAAAATTGAAATGACGCTATCTCGCCTTACCTGAGGGGCTTTTATGTACTCTACCCGTCTTAGGGGCAGAGCACAAGAAAATTAACCTTTAAACCAGCCCAGCACCTTAGCAATGAGGCCCTTTTTCGGAGCACTCGCCACTGATTTCGCGGGTGTACTCGCTGCTTGCGTTTCACGAGGAGCACCGTCTTCGCGTGGTCCTCCGCTGCGATTACGATTGCGACCACCGCGGCTACGCGGACGTTTGATCATAGGGTTTCCATCTGGGCCCAAGATTTTATTTCCGTGTTGATCCAACATGAAACGTGGCTCACGAGGAGCGTCGGAATTCTGGTGAGGAGCATTGGGAGTTTGTGGACGTGGGCCGCGATTGTCTGGGCGCGGGCCTCTGTTGTCCTGACGTGGACCTCGGCCATCATCGCGACGTGGACCGCGGCTGCTTTCGAGACGTGCGCCTTCTGGGCGATCGTTTCTTGGACCACGATTGTCGTCACGGCGAGGGCCTCTGCCATCATCACGGCGCGGCCCGCGATCGTTGCTGCGTGGGCGATCATCACGAGGACGATCGTCGCGTGGGCGATCATCTCTTCTCGGTTCATCAACAATAATCGGGCCAACAAGTTTCTCAATGGCTGCGAGCAAACGCTCATCACGTTCAGCTGCGAAGCTGGTTGATTTACCGGTTTTGCCTTTGCGACCCGTGCGACCGATGCGGTGAACGTAGTCTTCCGCTTCTTTCGGGAGATCAAAATTCACGACGTGGGCGACGTCTTCTACATCAATGCCGCGACCTGCGACGTCGGTGGCGATCAACACGCGGTATTTGCCTGCCTTGAAATCAGCAATGGCCTGCTCACGGTGATCTTGGGTGCAATCCGAGTGAATATAAGTCACATCGTAGATACGTTTGGCGTGCAGGGCGCGCCAGATGTTCGATACTTTGTCTTTCGAGTTAGCGAAAACGAAAATCGTGCCCGGCTCTTGGCGCATAATACGCATGAGTGCGCCGATCTTAGCGTACTCAGGCACGTTCAAGAGGCGTTGTTCAATTTTGGGAGTCGATGATGAAACTTTGTCGATGGTGATTTCGACCGGGTCTTTCATGATTTTGCGCGCGAGTCTTTCAACATCAGGAGCAAATGTCGCCGAGAACATCATCGCCTGACGTTCTTTTGGAAGCTGGTCGGTGATCTTGTTCAATTGATCAGAGAAGCCCATGTCGAGCATGCGGTCAGCTTCATCAAGGATGAGACACTGGATGAATTCGAGCCAGACGTTGCCGCGTTCAAGGTGATCGCACAAGCGACCTGGAGTCGCGACGATGACGTGGGGTGATTTTTGGAGCGCTTCTTTTTCAAGAGGGATGCTGGCGCCACCGATACAAACGGCCACACGGAAACCCAAGGGGCCGCCGAACTGTTCAAAAACAGCGCCGGTTTGTTGTGCGATTTCACGTGTTGGAGCAAGAGCGAGGATAAAAGTTCCGTCGCGACCGATAAAACGTTGAAGTGCAGGAAGTACGAAACCAGCGGTTTTACCTGAGCCGGTGGCCGAAGACACGAGCACGTCCTTGCCTTGAAGAGCGGCAGGGATGGCGCGACTTTGTACCAGTGTTGGCGAGCGGTAACCCGCTTTTTCAATCAATTCGAGAAGGCGGGGATCAAGTCCCGTATCGGCCCAAGTGGCGTCGGGGGCTGGAGTAGGAGTAGGGATAGGTTCTGGGGTTTCGGTCGGTTCAGTAGTTGTCATATTCATGTGGGAAGGATTTAACACGGCCCGTTTAAGATGTCGAAGAATGTGTCTTAGGTGTTCACATGCGTTATTTGCACTGCTAAACTGCCGCCCATATGACGACACTCCTCACGCTGCAAAATCTTTCTCTTTCTCATCCGCACAAACAGATTTTTAAAGAGATCACTTTCACTTTAAACGAGGGCGACCGCATCGGTGTGCTGGGTTTGAATGGCCACGGGAAGTCCTCGCTTTTCAAAGTCATGATGGGCCTACAAGCACCGGATACCACCGTGCCGGCGTTCATCTATGACCGCAACCGCGACCTCACAATTTTTCATGTGCCTCAAGAAATTTTGCCGCCGGGTGATTTGAGCCTGGAAGATTATTTCTACGAATACTACCCGCAGTGGAAAACCGTGAAGACGCGTCTGCATGATATCGGCGAGAAGCTCTCACTGGGCGAAGGCGATTTCGAGAAATTGTTGGCCGAGCAAGAAAAGCTCTACGCGATTTTGAATGAAGGCGGTGAAGACCGCTTGCATACGTCCTACATGAGTTACCTGAAAGGCTTCGGGCTGGAAGACCTCACGCAACCAGTGAAAGCTCTTTCCGGTGGTGAGCAACGTAAGATCGCTCTGGCTTTGGGACTTTCATGTCCGCACCAAGTGGTACTGTGGGATGAACCTACCAACCATCTTGACCTTGAAACCATCAAGCGTTTTGAAGAAGAGCTGCAGTCATCCCGCAAAACCTTCATGGTCATCTCCCACGACAGAAGCTTGCTGAATAACGTGGTTGATCGCATCGTGCATATTCAAAACGGTAAACTCAAAAGCTTCCAAGGGACTTACTCAGAGTACCTTGAGCATTTGCAGCAAGAAGAATTGCGCCGAAACAAAGAACTGGATCGCCTTGAAAACCACAATCGTCGCGAAAGCGCGTGGATTCATCGCGGGGCCAAGGCCCGTCGTACCAAAAGTAAAAAACGTATTGAAGATTACGATACACTTCAGAATAGCATCCGTGATTTGAAGGCCCAGGCCCACAAATCAGTGGATCTCAATCTGCAAGCTTCAGGCCGTAAGACCAAGATCTTGGTGCAAGCTGAGAACATGGGTCTTTCATTCGGACCGCGTAACCTTTATCGCGGTGTGAATTTTGCTCTCGCGAAGGGCGACAAGATTGCCCTGATGGGTGGCAACGGTGTGGGGAAATCAACCCTCATCCAGCTCATTCTTGATCAGCTCAAGCCTACCGAAGGCACGATTAAGAAAGTGGATGGCCTGGACGTCGGTCACTTCTCACAAAAACGCGAAACACTTCCCAACGATATTACGCCATGGCAGCTCGTGGGCGAGGGCATCGACTTTGTTATCTCAAACATGGGCGAGAAGCGCCACGTGGCGAGCTACCTAGAAAGTTTCCTCTTCCGCTCAGAAGAGCTGAAGCGTCCGATTCATACGTTCTCGGGTGGTGAGAAGAACCGTCTTCAGTTGGCGCAGTTTATGAAGCACGCCCGCGACCTGTGGATCTTCGATGAACCGACCAACGACTTGGACCTTGAGACGATTGGTATCTTGGAAGAAGAGCTGCGTGCCTATCAAGGCGCATTGATCATCGTGGCCCACGATAGAACTTTCATTGAAAACGTCACGGACAAGTGCTGGTTGATTCACGACCAAGGCATGGAAATCTTCGAAGGCGGTTGGGGCCAGGCTGAAATGTTCCTCGAAGCCATGGAACTCGAAGCCGAACTTAAAAAGCGCACACCTCCGGCGAAGACCTCAACTGCGGCCGGCGGAAAACTTTCGAATAAAGATCGTGATCGCTTAGGTAAAATTGCCGGAGAGTTGGAGGCGCAGGAAAAACTAGTCGCTTCTATTGAAGCGAAGCTCGCTGCCCTTGATTACAGCAATCCGCAATCGAAGAAAAAAGCCGAAGGCTTTAACAAAGATTTGGCAGCTGCGCAAAAGAAGCTCGATGATCTGATCGAGGAGTGGGCGGAGCTAGAAAAGAAGTCTTGAGGCTTTAATCTAGGAACTTCCAGGTGTCTGCGCCGTCAAAACGTCGTACCGGAAGGGCCGAGATATCAAAGTTGGTGAAAAGGCGAGCGTTCACGCCCATCCGATCCAAAGTCGAATTGGGGTCTAAGGCTTCCCAATGAGTGAAGCAGCCGCAACTCGCACATCGCACGAACGCCAGCATCTTATCTCCCCAAACGTAGCGCGCAGTCGCGCCTTCCGCCCCCGATACTTTAACCTGCTTAGGTGAGAAGTAGGCCATGAGGCTTCCGTAGCGACGGCAGATCGAGCAATTGCACGAGGTCAGTGTTGTTGGGGCCTCTGCTTCAATTTTGAGTTGGACCGCACCACAATGGCATGAGGATTCAATCATCATTTGGGCCTCTACTTTTCTGGCAGGGTACTAGTTGGCGGCTTCTTTGCCGCTCAAACTGAAAGATACGTTGTTGTCCGTCATCTTCACGTCGAAGTTGAGAAACTGTTCAGGTTCAAACTTGAGGTCGGCGGGAGTGAGTCCGGCTTCTTGAATAAGAGCGAGAATCTTTTTGCGCTCTTGTTTCACACTGGTCTTCTCACCGTTGACGATTGAGCGCTCCATATCCTCACAGATGCCACGCAGATTGAGTGCTTCGTATTTTTCAGGCTTAAGGATGGCGATCCGCGCGAGCAAGCTCATATGAATGGCGCGATCACCGAGGGCCTCAAAGTGCTTCTTGCGACTTAAAAGACTGGCCGCAGTGGTAGCGGCACGGGTGTAGAAGCCGAGCTTATCCAGCAGGGAGTCTTTCTCGGCTTTATTCATTTTGCTGGTATCAACTTTCATCACATCACTTAAAAGTGACGTCACAGCTTCATCTTGAAAAATGGCCTTAATAGGAATGCGTAAAGCTTCGGCGATTGGATCAGTGCGAGAGGTGTCTTTAAAGAGGTCATCAAATGACATCTCTTTGTTGTTCTTTTGCTGCTCGAACATTTTGCTTTGGGTGAGATTGTCGCAAACGCGAATGTCAGCGGCGTCTTCTTCCATAAAAGCGAGAATGGTGTCTTTGTTGTTGTCTTGGGATTTGCTGTCGGTGGGCCCAGTCTTGTCTTCGACTTTCGCCGTTTCCGGCGTCGCTGCGACTCCGATGTCATGAGTCTCATGGGGCTTTGGAGTCGGGGGAGCATCTACAACTTGGGCGATTTCTTTAGGGCCTGGAAGAGAATCGACGAGCACCAACAAAACCGCGAGGGTGCCAACGGCACCCAGCAGGAGGAGAGCGATCAGCCATTTCTTCCATTTCGCCATAAGAACTACGGTGTCACGATCTTGATATCGTCCAGCGACGTGATCACCAATTGCGGGTTGGCCTGCAATGGATCGATCATGTTGTAAGTGCCACTCACAGTCACCGTGAGGGCATCGTTGATGAATTTGTTACGGTAGTTGCGAACAGTTTCAGGGTGGCGATCCCAGGCTTCTTGGAATTTCGCACGAGCTTTTTTGAAGAGCTCGACATCTGTGAAGCTCAAAACAGTGTGAGGCAAGAGCACGCCATCACCCATGTCGACATCAATAGCGAAAACGGGGAACATCACCATCGGGCTCTTAGGGAACATCAGCATTTTGCCCGTCATGGTTTTTGGTTTGCCGTGGTCGGCCGTCACAGCGTGAAGGACTTTCAAGGCATCTGGATGGGCCGGATCAAAATTCACATGCACCGGGCGAGAGGGGCCTTCTTGAATCACGTAGTTGATCTCGATTTTATCGCCGCGAGAGAGGGCGTTGGCCTCGGCGCTCCATTGAGCTTCCACGTAAACAGGCACCACCAGGTCTTTGTACTCAACAACCAAAATGCGGCCATCGCCATAAACCGCGTGAACTTTACCAATGAGACGCTTCATCCCGAGAATTTCGGCAGGAAGAGCTTCGTAGGTGTACTCGTCGCTATGAGGAGCTTCGCTGCTACGGCTCACGAGTGAGATTTCAGAAGCGCGGATGTGCTTTTGAGGAGAAGGAATATTCTGGTAGCCGCCTTTAACCAAGATCACGTCATGGCGCTTGAGCGTTTTGATGAACGTGCGCATCTCGGGAGAACTTCCGAGCAATGAGAGATGTACGGATTGGAAAAAGTTATTCGGGTTGCGGTAGGTCACCACGAACATAGAGCTCATAGGTACGACGCCGTGGACTTCGAGTTCTACCCCGTCAGCTAAGAGGCATGTTTCCAGCACTTCGTAGCTGATGGTGTTGTCACGAGAGGCTTCTGGGCAGCGAGTGGAATCGGCTTGAGCGTAAAAAGTAGGAATAAGAACCGCGATCAAGATGCCAAGGGCTTGAATTGACATAGGTGTCTCCTGGACAATTTATTGGCGCAGTTTAGTAGCAAATAGACCCAAAAGACAACACGTGGTAGGTAAGCATTTCAAATTCCGGAGAAAATCTATGCTCGCTACCCATAACATTCGCCTTCAGTTCGGCGGTCGCACCTTATTTGATGATGTGAACCTTAAGTTCACTAAAGGTAACTGCTACGGCGTGATCGGCGCCAATGGGGCCGGTAAGTCGACATTTCTCAAAATTTTGAGCGGCGAGATTCAATCGACCGGTGGTTCAGTTGAAATCACACCCGGTGAGCGCTTGGCGGTTCTTCGCCAAAACCACTTTGCCTATGAAGAAGAAGAAGTCCTGAAGACAGTTTTGCTGGGCCACGCTGAGCTGATGTCCATCATGAAAGAGAAAGACATCCTCTACGCTAAAGAGAATTTCTCCGATGAAGACGGCGAGCGCGCGGCCAATCTGGAAGCTCGCTTCGCAGAGCTCAATGGCTGGGAGGCCGAATCTCAAGCGGGTGCTTTGCTCGCAGGCCTTGGCATCGGCACTGATATGCTCACCAAACAAATGAAAGACCTCGCCGGTGGCGAGAAAGTGAAAGTTCTCCTCGCCCAAGCGCTCTTCGGTAAACCGGAGATTTTGCTTTTGGATGAGCCGACCAACGACTTGGACTTAAAATCCGTCCAGTGGCTGGAGAAGTTCTTGGGTGAACAGGAAGACTCGACTGTCCTCGTTGTTTCCCACGATCGTCACTTCTTGAATAAAGTGTGTACTCATATCTGCGATATCGATTTTAACAAGATTAAACTTTTCGTGGGGAACTACGACTTCTGGTATAAATCCAGCCAGCTCGCTCAACGCATGTTGAACGATCAAAACAAGAAGACCGAAGACAAGATGAAAGAACTCAAAGAGTTCATTCAGCGCTTCTCGGCCAACGCCTCGAAGTCGTCCCAGGCCACTTCTCGTAAAAAACTTTTGGATAAGCTCACGTTGGAAGACATCCAGCCATCGACGCGCAAATATCCGTTCGTTGGATTCCGCCAAGAGCGTGAAGCCGGCGACCAACTCTTGCGTGTGGAAAAACTGTCTCTCACAATTGATGGCGAGCGTATGTTCCACGATTTGAGTTTCACCGTGAAGAAAGGACAAAAGATTGTTTTCTTGGGCCCATCAGAGATGGCCACGAAGACTTTGTTCCAGGTTCTAGCAGGCGAACGTAAGCCTGATGCGGGAGATATCCAGTGGGGGATCACGACCTCTCGCGGCTACATGCCGTCAGATAACGGAGCTTTCTTCCAAGATGCCTCTTTGGATTTGATTAACTGGCTTCGCCAGTATTCAGCTGACCAAACCGAAACATTCTTGCGTGGATTCTTAGGGCGCATGCTGTTCTCGGGCGAAGAAGCGAAGAAGAAGTCGACAGTTCTTTCCGGGGGCGAAAAAGTCCGCTGCATGCTCTCGAAGCTCATGCTGGCAGGCCATAACGTTTTGATCTTTGAAAACCCAACCAACCACTTGGATCTTGAAACCATCACCGCTTTGAACGATGGCATGGTGGATTTCAAAGGCACCTTGCTTTTCACATCTCATGACCATGAGTTTGTGCAGACGATTGCGAGCCGGGTGATCGAGATTCAATCGAAAGGTTGCCGCGACGAAGAGTGCACCTACGATCAATTCTTGGGTCTCGACTAGACTATGGGCCGCTATGCCGTTGTGGACATTGAAACCACAGGCATGAACCGTGAAGGAAACAAGATCACGGAAGTGGCGATCGTGTGCGTGGATGACGGCGTGGTGACCGAAGAGTGGTCGAGCCTCATCAATCCCGAGTGCCCGATTCCCTGGGGCATCACAAAACTGACTGGAATTAATGATGACATGGTGGCCGAGGCACCGAAGTTCTACGGTGTCGCCAAGAAGATCGTTGAGCTGACCGAAGGACGTACTTTTGTCGCGCACAATGCGTTTTTTGATTACCGCTTTTTGCAACGAGAGTTTTCAGACTTAGGGTACACCTTTCAGCGCGAAGTGCTTTGTACGGTCCGCTTGGGGCGAAAAGCTTTTCCTGGACTGCCTTCTTACTCGCTCCATAATCTTTCACGACATTTTCGACTGACTCGTTTGGCCGAGCACAGGGCCCTGGATGATGCTAAGGCCTGCTGGGAAATTTTCCGCAGAGTTCAAGAAACTGCCCCGGCCGCGGTGAGTGAAGCCGCACCTAAACCCTTACCACCAGAGCTGGATGATGGGACGCTCGAGAAACTACCGTCCACACCAGGAACTTATTTCTTTTATACCCGCCAAGGGCTTTTGCTCTACGTAGGCAAAGCGAAAAACATTCGCGACCGGGTGAAAAGTCACTTCCAAACGGCGGGGAACTCTAAGCGCGATCTTGAAATTCGTCAGCATGTGGCCCGCGTGGAAACCAAAGAGTGGGGCAGTGATCTGGTGGCCTCACTGATGGAATTGCACTTTATTAAAACTCTGCGCCCAGTGATGAACCGTGCCTCCCGTAAAATCAATTTTCGCTACACACTGACACTTCACCCTACGGCCCCGCCAGGTGAAGAGGTGCGCGTGAGCACCAGCACGGATGAAGAAGCTTCGCGCTGGGGGTCACGAACAACGGCACAGGCCGCTCGCGCTCGGGTGTACCAAGAGGCCTTTGC
>JBEIPE010000203.1:0-5672 GCA_040377215.1 Halobacteriovoraceae bacterium | reverse complement strand
GCACTCTTAATCTCTAAGAACGCAGGCTGTTGCTCAAGGTCAGGTGGAAGTTTCGAAACACGCTGGACTGCTTTTTGTAAGTCATCCATCGCTTTCACTTCATCGACGTTGTCCATATCGATACGAACCACGATCTGGCTTTGGCCGATCTGAGACACAGACTTCACGTCCTTGATCCCGGTCACACCACGAATTTCATCTTCGATGGGTTTAGTAATCAAAGCTTCGATGTCTTCCGGGGAAGCACCTTTGTATTGTGTGGTAATCGTCGCAATGGCGAAATCCACCGCTGGCCATGATTCCGCATTCATGCGGCTCAAGCCCTGCAACCCGATGACGATCATAAATGACATCAAGACCAGCGTGAGCTTGTAGTTTCGAATAAAAAAGTCAGCAATATTTTTCATGACTAAATCCTGTTGAACTCACAAGGCGTCTCAGTGAAGACAACCAGGTAGTCCAAAATGGTGTTAATGATTTCGAGTTGTGTATTCACTGTTGTGAGATTTGAATTTAAAAGCGCATCTTGATCGAGGATCAAATCGTTAACGCTTACACGGGCCTCGCGAAATTTACGGTTCTGAACCACGAGACGACGTTCAAGGGCTTCGGTATTCTCTTTTTGTGCTCGCACGACATCTGTCAAAAGAGCGATGACTTTCACCAGCTGTTGGTGAGTGTTTGCCAGATTGGCATCGTTTTGATTGATCTGAGAATCAAAACGTTTTTGTGCTAGGAGTTCTTGGGTTTTCCGTGTGTCACCCTTGCCGATAGGAATCACCAACTGCAACCCTGCCGAATAACCTGAACGATTGTGGTCTTGCCAGTCATCAAAAGCTGAGCCGTAAGAACCTTTGGTAACACCGTTGCCGTTGTCCTCGCTGGCCACTCCGGTCGTTTTAACAGAGCCGACAAACTTCAGATCTACATCATCGTAACTAGAGGCGAGCTTATTTTGCTCTTTTTGCGTCTGACGAAGGAGTTTCGTCACTTCATCATAACGAGTGTATTCGAGAGGAACGCTTTTTTGAGCCGCAATAACCTCGGTACACGCCAAGACGTTCTTGATCATGTCCGGCACATTGTAAGCCGCCAAGGCGATTTCTTTGCCCTGCAATTCAGGGAGCAGTGATTTAAGTTGCTTGAGAAGAATCTCTCTTTGGTAGCGATAGTAGAGAGCTGAGCCCTGACGTGAGGCCACCTGAGCTTCATAGCGGGCCACTTCCCCGCCGTCGGCAACTCCAGCCTTAAGTCGCGCTCTCGCATCCGTCAGTTGAGTGCTGGATATATTCTTAAGGCCTTCGTAGATTTTGATCTGCTCATTATTAGCTACCAGCGACCAGTAAGTACGACGCAAAGAAATGGCGAAAGCCTTGCGGTTAATCTCACGATCTAGCTCGGCACGCTCAATATCAAACGTCGCCGAATTACTTTGCGCCTTACTTAAACGACCTAGCAAATCTTTCCAAAGATCGACTTGCAGATCTAAGCGCACTGTTGATGTAGAGACATCACGAAAAGTTCCATTGGGTGTCATGGCACTTCGTTGATCAACACCCACACCCGCGCTTAAAGAGACACCGCCGCGAAAAGCTTGGCGGACACCCACCTGGCCCGCTTTGGTGGGACTCCAGATAGGCTGAAATTGAATGATCGCTTTTTCACGAGTCTCAGCGTAGTTCGCCTCACCGAAGAGCTCAGGGCGAAACCGATCGTGCAGCTGCTCAGCTTCAGCTTTGCTGGCGAGAAAAGCCGCTTCGATAGACTCCCACTGAGGGGACTTATCTTGCGCTAGACCACCAAGGGTCTGTTCGCTGAGGGTGAATGTTTCTTGGGAATGTGAGTGAGAGGCGACAAAAAGAGCGAGTGGAAGCCAGAGCAGGGAGCGCATATTTGATCCTTAATCAAACGATCGTTTGAATCATACGTTTGACGCATTTTATGCCATAAACGTTTTAGATTTCAAGTTAGATGTTTAAAAAGACGTGGAATTCAGAAATACGGCTAAAACCTGCGGATTTCTTAGCTTTTACAAGTCTGCCCAGGCCCAACAGTATTTATTGCTTTGCATTAAGCATTAGACATGGCAAAGACAAACACGACTTTATCTCCCCCTGCGCGCCATCCGCAGGCATAAAGGAAGAGCAGTCAATAAAGAGGATGAATTATGGCGAACGATAAAATCATTGATCAGGCCGTCACCGACAAAGTTATGAACTGCGAAGTTCAAGACGCCACCGGACTCAACGACTTCCAAAAAATTCCAGATCGCCAAGGCATCGCGATTCCTCGCGTGGGAATCAATCGCTTCCGCGTACCCCTCACTTTCAAGCATCGTGATGGCAGCGTGATGAATCACGACTGTGAAGCCAGCATGTATGTGAATTGCCCGGCGGGAAAAACCGGCATCAACATGAGCCGTCTCTGTTCGATTCTTCAGAATGAAGCAGCGAACGCTCCGGTGAATCAGAAATTCTTCCGCGGCGTTTTGAATCGCTACCGCACAGACCTTCGCGACTATGATTACGAAGAGAAACTCGACGAGGCGTTCCTCAAAGTGCAGTTCAGCTATCCCGTAAAGCAGTTGTCACTGAAGAGTAACAACTGGGGCTGGCAATACTACCGCACCATCGTTGAAGCGCGCGAAACTAAAGAGCGCGGTTTTGAAAGCTACATCACGCTTGAATACGAATACTCATCAACTTGCCCTTGCTCACTCTCGATGGCGAAGCAGTACGAAGCTGATTTCGCGGCCGGTTTGACGGACGAAGGCAACGGCATTGGCGTGGCCCACGGCCAACGCTCTCGTGCCACCGCCAAAATCAAGCTCGCGAAAGACGCAACTTTTGGCATCGAAGACTTGATTGAACTCTTGCGTACAGCGATTCCAACTGAGACTCAAAGTCTCGTGAAACGTATTGATGAGCAGGCCTTCGCCATTCTCAACGGTTCAAACCCGATGTTTGTGGAGCACGCCTCAAAACGTATCTTCAAGGAATTCAATCAGGACATCCGCATCGCCGACTGGATCGTGTCGTTGGAGCACTTCGAATCGCTCCACTCGCACAATGCTTGCGCTGGGATCTTTAAGGGTGTTCCTAACGGTTTGACCGACAGTCCCGTCCTCTAGTTACTTACACAGTGTGCGACGATACTCACTGGTACGACGATCTTCATCGTCCGTGAGTTCAACACTCACGATGTCTTCTGGGCGCGCGTAACGGACATAGCGCACATTCTCGCCGTCTTGGAAAAAGTAGTTATCGCATTCCTCGCGTCCCTGAGCTGGCACGATGTTCGGATCCCGCACACACAGTACACGCTGCCCGTCTTTCACGCTCTCGGCATAACCGAGCACACCATGATTGCCGACTTCGACGCCATTGAGGGCGAGATAAGGAATCTGATGAAGCCGCACACGGCGCAGGGCCTCTTTAAACACTAAGACACTGCGGCTTTCATCGCCCGGTAAAGGAAGGCGATTCGCCGAGTAGCGGCTGCCATAAGAAATGATTCGACCGCGCAGAATCACCTGAACGACAGGGTGAGCAGAAAACTCTGCGAGAGAAGCGAACCCTGGCACCACCACCACTTTGTTCTCTTCTACAGCATCCAGTACGGCACGAATATCTTGGCGACAGGCCACTGGGTCTGTGTCGCAATCCCACAAGGTGCCCTGGTTTGGTTCAAAGCGCAGCAAGAGCAAAAGCTTTTGACTTAAAATCGCATGACCGCGGCAACGGCCCACGCCACGGTAACCAAAATTCGGGAAAGCCAGATAGTCTTGTGCGCGCACATGCTCTTGCGGCAATCCACCAGGAACACATGTGCGTGCAGAAATAGGCGGCCGCGGTTGGGGACGAGGGCGTGCTTGCGGCGGAGTGGGCGCTGGCATGGACTCTGGTGTTTCTGCCGTCGGAACTTTGGGCTTCGACCCAGAACCTTTCTCACCATTACAGGCCACCAACAAAATCAAAATCAGCCATTTCATGGGCGTACTTTTACCTTTCATCCCGGCGCCACGCTAGCGTTCGGCCGGGCCCCTGGCTTTTTTACTCAGGGCGTAGCAAAGTCTTCGTAATTAAAAGAGTTCTTTAACAGCTTGTAGTACGAGTTCGAGACGGTCAAGGTTGAAAAAGCGAGGGCCCCCAGTAATAATCACCCCCATGAATAACCTCGGCGACCTCAAAGAACACCTGAACATCATCTCCGAAATCTGGGGTCATAAACTCCTGACCGTCCAAGGAGTCAGCCTCTCGCTCGGCAACATCCTCCTGGCCCTCATGCTTTTGGCCCTCGCTAATCGTGCTTCAAAAATGTTGTCGCGCTTAGTGATGAAGAAACTGGTCGAGCCTCATGTTCCCGATCGCACCGTCATCAATACCTATCGCCGCCTCATCTACACGTTCAACCTCGCTCTCTTTGTCGTGATCGCACTCACGGTAGCGGGCATCCCTTTGACGATTTTCACTGTTGTGGGTGGTGCACTTGCTATCGGTATTGGTTTTGGTTCTCAGAATATCGTTAACAACTTTATCTCGGGCCTGATTCTGATGGCCGAGCAGCCCCTCAAGATTGGCGACGTCATTGAAGTCGACAACATCTCCGGCTCAGTCATTGAGATCGGTACGCGGGCGACACGCATCCGCACGCCAGAAAGCAAAATTTGGATTGTTCCCAATAGCATGTTCCTGGAAAAGCCGGTGCTCAACTGGACCAATCGCAGCGCCATCGTGCGCACAGAAGTTGCCGTAGGTGTGGCCTATGGCAGTGATGTGGATAAAGTCCGCACGCTCGCGCTTAAAGTGTTGCAAGACATGCCCTTCGTTGAGAAGTCACCTCACGCTCGCGTGATGTTTGATGATTTCGGTGAAAGTGCGCTGACTTTTAAAATGCAATTCTGGGCCGACACCGACAAAGTTGATTCCCTCCAGCAGTGTCGCAGTGATCTTCGCTTTGCTATTGAGAAGGCCTACAGAGAAGCAGCTATTGAAATGAGCTTCCCGCAACGCGATCTGAATCTGCGTTCAAGTGTGCCGCTTGAAATCCGGATGAAGTCCTGATTCACGCCACCAACTCAGCGCTCCGTTCACTACGGCGACAATCCCTTGTCCTGGAAAAACCGTATCACCCAACTGGGTGAGTGTTTCCGTGCGACGTGAAGATGGCCAGCGCCAGAGAGGGAAACTCCACGCATGAGGATGACCACCGACTCGCCCAAAAGGACGATGAGTGTAGCGCTCAAAAGTTTTAGGAGTGCCGGCCTGCAGGAACTTATGCTCAAGCACACCAGGGAACTCACTTAAAAAGTGCGCCCACACTTGCTGCAAACGTTCCGCTTTGCGAGCGCGGTATTCATCTTGCGGCAGTCCATACCAAGACTCCTCTATCGTGTGTTGAGAGATGGTGACCGTTTGCCATCCCGCCGGAGCACGAGCGAGATCTTCTGGAATAGAGAACGAGACAAAATAATCTTCCACGCCCGTCTCACGAGCGGGCATGACTAAGTGATAAGCATGATTCTGCGGACTCGAGAGACGAACACCGGCGTACAACGTGAAGGCACCCCAGGCCTTTTGAGGCGCGGGATTGAGCTCGAGCATCTTCTCTAGACTCCAGCTCGTGGTGTTCATCACCACATGGGAATAGTCTTGTTGCAACTTTTGCAGGTC
>JBEIPE010000261.1:0-4223 GCA_040377215.1 Halobacteriovoraceae bacterium | reverse complement strand
TTTCAACACGCCAGAGAACTATGACAAGAATCACGTGTTCGATCAGATTCGCCTCAAGCAGATTCTTCTCAACGTCATTGGCAACGCCATCAAGTTCACCACTCGTGGTGAAGTGGTGGTCAGCACAGAAATCACCCCGAGTTCATCAACATCGGACACGATACGAATCACGGTCAAAGACCAAGGTGTTGGGATTGCACTCGAAAGTATGGAACGTTTGTTCCATCCCTTCGGACAAGCGGATGCCACCGTTAAGCGCGAGTTTGGCGGCTCAGGTCTGGGTCTGGTTATTTCACGCCGTCTCGCCAAGGCGATGGGTGGTGACGTGCGAATTATTTCTTCAGTCATTGGCCAAGGCTCAGTCTTTGAGATCGTGGTCATTCTTGATCGCTCAGACAAAACGTCTATTGCCAAATCTCTGCGTAAAAAATCTGCCCAAGACGCGCGCCCCATGGAAATCAACCTTTCCGATAAACGCATCCTCGCCGTGGACGACGCTCGCGACAATCTCATCTTGATTGAGATGTTCTTGCGCAATACCAAAGCCGAGATTGTCTTTGCGAGCAACGGCCTAGAGGCCGTAGACGCCTATAAGAAGCATTCCTTTGACTTGGTCCTCATGGACATTCAAATGCCTAAGATGGATGGCCTAGAGGCCACTGCTGAGATTCGTAAATTGAGCACTAAAATCCCTATTATTGCCCTCACCGCCCATGCCAGCCAGGTCGAGTATGACAGCTGCTTAAAAGCGGGCTGTAATGACGTTTTGCTCAAGCCTGTGAGCAAAAATCACTTGATTGAAATAGTGCAAAAATCCCTCATTTCCAACTGATAGGGCCGTGTGTAGTGATCTACACAAATTCTAAAACGGCTCAGCAAGAACAAAATCTCGCTTCATCTTAATCTCATTCCATAGGGAGAACTTCTCTCTCTAAGGAAGGAGATTTGAATGAAAAAGTGGATGAAATCGAAGAAAGCACTCGTCACTGAAAAACCGAGCCAGAGTCGCTGTGCCTATGTGCGCGGACAGATTCGCAAGCTTCTCGACGGCATCGAAGCCGAAGAGCTCATCAGAACTCAATACCAAAAGAAGCAAAAGCAGAATTTCTTTCAGAAATTCTCGTACGTGTAAATAAGGAGATTTTCATGTCACACAAAAACTACCATCGCATGGCCCAAGACAATCTCACTCGCCCCCCTCGTCGCAGTTCCCGCGGAGGAACACGCAAAGACGAAAACAAAATGATGTTGGATTTTCTCAACATGCAGGCCGAAGTCGAAAAGATGCTGGCCGATAAAAATAATGAAAAAAACGGATAAGGAGGTCTTATGAACGGTTATGACATCACAGGAATTGTCGTCCCCGAACCCAAGATCCAGGCCATCAGCGACATCGCTGGGATCTTGCGCGGGGAAATTTCAGCGACGCAGGCCTACCGCCAAGTCATTGAAAAACTCGCCGAGAATCCAGAAGTCCGCCGCTTAGAAAAATTTCTTCATGACCACCAAGACGCCGTCGACTACTGGACAGCGCAACTGGCCGACGAGGGCTTTGAGCCTGAAGAAGGCTCAGGCATGTGGGGCAAAGCCGTTGAGGCTTTTGTGGCCACCGCCAAAATTCTCGGTAACACCGCGGCCATCGCGGCCCTCCGTGAAGGTGAGGTCTATGGACTGAATCTGTACAAGGACATGCTCAACAGCATGAGCCTTACGCCAGCTCAGAAATCTTATATCCGCACTGAATTGTTGCCGATGCAAGAGGCCCACATTCAACGTCTAGAAGGTTTCACTATTTCTTCTTCTCACTAAGCATCGAATCCAAGGAGGGACAAAATGCGGTCAGCTACATTTAAGAGTTCACTGGGCCCGATGTCAGCGCTGCTTTTTGTCTTCTCCTTTATTTTGCTCATTTTTATTTCACGCTTTGTCCTGCTCCATGCCCTCATTGGAATTGGGATCGGCATCCTCGCCGCCCCCACCATTGAGCGTATGAGCGAGCGCTACCATATCCCTCGCTCCCTCAGCGGAATTATTCTTTTTGCGATCCTCTTACTTTTCTTTGGTGGTCTGATCACTTTGCTCGGGGCCATTCTCTCTGAACAATGCATGGTGCTCCTCGCGAAATACCCTGAGATCGCCAAACAAGTGTCCGTGCAAATGAATGGACTCACCGAGAGCTATCCCGTCCTGCGAGACTACACCGCCAAATTTAATCCCTCTCGCTACTTTTCCTTCACCATGGAAAGTGCGCTGGCCTATATTCAAAGTGGCTTCTTTGCTCTGACCAACTTCGCACTCGACATCCTCATTGGTGTCTACACCGGCATCCACGCCAAAGCTTATTTTGAAAGTTTGGTGCGCTCATTCCCGCAAAAAAATCGGCGCCTCGCCTCCAGCGTTCTGCAAGAAAGCGCGCACGTCATGCGCCGCTGGTTCAAAGGCCAGCTCCTCGACATGTTGGCCATCGGTCTCATCACGGGACTTGGTTTGTGGATCGTGGGCGTTCCCTATTGGGCGATCTATGGTCTTCTGACCGCTGTCCTCGGCATCATTCCCTACGTCGGGATGATGATCGTCGTCGCAGCGGCCTCGATCATTACCATGACATCAAATCCTGAACTTGTGCCGGGTGTGCTCGCTGTCTTCATCATCACGCAAATGCTGGAAGGCTACGTGATTCTTCCGCTCATCATGAAAGGCCAGAGCGATCTTCCAGAAGTGCCTCTTATTATTTTCATCCTCCTCATGGGAGCGTGGTTCGGGCTTATGGGGTTATTCGTTGCTCCCGCCGCCTTCGCTGTTCTGCGTGTTCTTTACATGAGGCTCTACATTCCACGGGTGGATTCACGACTTACTTAAAGGAGCTGTTATGACCTACAAACTCACCCCGCTACCCTATGCCCTAGATGCGCTGGAGCCCTACATCTCCAGCAAGACCATGAAAGTGCATTATCACAAGCACCATCAGGGCTATGTCGACAAGCTCAACGAACTCATCTCAGCACATCCAGGCGCCAACATGCCGCTGGAAGAATTGCTGGTGAGTTCTTCCGGAACTCTCTTCAACAATGCCGCGCAAGTTTGGAATCACGATTTCTTTTGGCAGTGCTTATCTCCAACAAAGGGACAAGTTCCCAGCGGGCGATTGGTAGAAATGATTGATAAAAAATGGAACGGACTGAGTAACTTCCAGACGGCTTTTGCTGAACAGGCCTTGAATAATTTTGGCTCGGGCTGGACGTGGTTGGTGTTGCGAAATGATGGTCTTGAAATCATTTCAACCTCCAACGCCTACAACCCACTCATCATGCGTGTGAAGCCCCTGCTCACCATTGATCTCTGGGAACACGCCTACTATTTAGACGTGCAAAACGATCGAGCGGCCTTTATTAAGTCATTTTGGAATCTGGTGAATTGGAAATTTGTAGCGGAAAGACTGGACGCTTAGAGTTATGTTTGAGTTTTCTTAAAACTCAGATACTCCCTAATCTCCTGTGTGAGCGCCTGGCACGTATCCATGGATGAATGGCGTGCAGCTTCCTCTAATTCTGCTGCTAAATGACCTAAATGCCCGAAGCCATAGGGTGCGCAGAAGCCTTTCCACTTGTGTCCGAGCGCCATAACAGCGGCAAAGTCACTCTGAGATAAGGCGTTCTGGAGCTCTTTGAACTCGGTTTCGCGCGATGTAAGGAATTCTTCGTAGTAGTCCTCAAGCCCGTCTAAAGGAATTTCGGATTGGGGATTTTGTATTTTTCTCATAAGAGTGAGTGTATAACATTTTAGTCATAATTTCAGACACAAATGGGTGAAAAAATGTACCGAATTCTCCTCGTCGAAGACAGTAAAGAAATCCATCAAATGGTGGCACAAACTACCGCGCCGATGGCTGAACTCACTTGGGCCTCGACGGTGCAAGAAGCAGGCAAGGCCCTCACTGGCCACACCTTCGATCTCATCATCCTTGACGTCGAACTCCCTGACGGCAACGGCATCGAGTTCTGTACTCAATTACAAAGCACTCATGCCCAGATCCCTATCTTCATCCTCACCGCGCACACCGATCTCTCTGAGAAGGTGCTCGGCTTCTCTGCCGGCGCTGATGACTACATCACCAAGCCCTTTTCTCCGCTTGAACTCAGAGCACGTCTCGAAGCTCGTCTGCGCAAAAGTAAATTGCGTGAAACGCTCTCTGACACCTACAAGTGGAAAGAGCTCCAGATCAG
>JBEIPE010000087.1:0-9900 GCA_040377215.1 Halobacteriovoraceae bacterium | reverse complement strand
TTCGAGCGCTCACGCCTCTACTGAGTTTGTGTGCTCGGTTATCCAGGCGCAAAAAATTTATAAAGAACTTGAACGCCAAAACATCAGCGATAAAACCAAGCACTGTGTTTTGTCCTGTCACATGGCCTTACGTTGCCCAAGCTATGAAGTGTGGAACTTAGGTGTACTCAAAGAAATCTACGACCTCTTCGGAGACGGCCACGCAGAGTGGGCCGATCTCGCCGCTGATCGTGATGGGATCGTGATCGCCACCAGTCGCCGGGCACGCACGACAGCGGAGTGCTACCGTGAGTGCCGCGAGATTTATCCTTAGCTTCTAGGCATTCCTAAAACCACCCATTCTCGGAAAGTATCCA
Source organism: Halobacteriovoraceae bacterium (assembly GCA_040377215.1). Lineage (GTDB taxonomy): Bacteria > Bdellovibrionota > Bacteriovoracia > Bacteriovoracales > Bacteriovoracaceae > UBA6144. The sequence goes on along the minus strand of JBEIPE010000087.1, from coordinate 9,544 downwards.
GAACCTCTTGTGTGGGCACAGGGGCACGGGGATTTCCCTCATCATCCAGTGGTGGCATGGTTCCGAAATCAAGCTGGTCTTGAATATCGCTGATCTCATCTTTTATCTCATCTAGCTGAGTGAAGTCATCAAGGCGACGAGACTCGCCGTTGTGGCACATGGTGCAGCTTTTATCGAAGAGATGCACCTTGAGTGATTCATAGGTGGGCTTCAGCTCGATGGTGGGCACCGGATTCGTACCGGCGGGCCCATTGATATAGGCGGCGACCACGTCCAGCTGTGCGGAAGTGGCCGCAGGCCCACCTTGGGGCATACTCCCGTTCGCCATGCGAACATACAATGACGAGGCATCGGGATTGCCGGGGACGATGCGCGACTGCACCTGTCCTTCATCTCCCGCCCAAGCGTGGCAGCGCAGACACATGGGCTTTAAAATAAATGAGTTCAGTGTGGCAAAATCCACACCGCCTTCAATCGACGGCGCCGCTTGAAAAAGAGTGTGCTCGCTGGTGCCACTTTTTTCGCAGCCGACAAGAATGAACATCAAAAGCAAAAGTGTCTTCATATTAAAATCCATTGAAATAAAGTTGCAGCAATTGGCTTTTCTCTTTCAACTCACCGGCGACACGCACACGATGCTCGAACATCAGGGTGATATGCGCCCACAAGCGCCATTCAAATCCAATGGCCTCACGGCGTTCTCGGGTTTGAAAGGCACGATCCCGTTCCAGCCCTTGCAGACTGGTGTAGAGATGCAAATGCTCCCAAGGATAAACGGAGATTTGTTGCAGCCAGGTCCACTGACGAAACTCACTCTTATCTGACTGCAGCTCACGCCACGTGCGATTGAGTTCCCCTAAGTAAGCGAAGCGCCCATGGCCAGTCTTGACGAGCATTCCAGCTTGGCGACGCTTGATGGTGTCTGTCTCACCTTGCAGGCCTTGCACACCGATCGCTAACGGACGCAGCGGTCGCCACCACGTCTGAAGTCCATGGCCTGATTCTTTATTGCCCTCTTCTTCTTGTGGGTTGGGCAAATAGGCAAAGGCATGGCCAAAAAAACTGTCGCGGGCAAAATAGTATTTCAAAGTTACTGGTAGATCCGTCACGTACTGACGGTTTTCTTGTCGCACATAAGCGGTGTGATCCACGAGTCCGACGCCCATGGGAAGCGCGCCAATTCCTACCGTAAGACGATCCTCTTTCAAACCTTCGGCCCGTAGCGCCCAGGTGGCACTGACTTCACGGCCATAGAGACGCTGGTAAGGAGACTTCTCATCTTCCGGTGATTCGTCTTTGGGTTTCGGTGCCACCGCGAGAATGCCATTCACCCAAATTTTTTCTGTGAACTTAAATTGCGCGAGATAGTCCAGCTGCATGGGAAACGTACGCGTTTCCTCTTCCGTCGTGTAACGCAAGATGCGGCCTTGGAAGGCCTGCACATAGCGCGACTCCGTTTCATCTTCTTCAGGCTCAGCACTGATGAGTGCTTGCGACGTTGCAATGCCTTCGCCATAAGGAGTGAGGAGTCCTCCTCCTTGTGAAGAAACATGGCAACCCGTACACGAGGTGTAACCCAAGCGCACATAGGTGGGATGTGCGGATGTTTCTGAGGACATCAAAACTAAAATGATCCACACAACCCACATAGTGCTACTCCGTGATCTTAAAGCTAACTTCAACCGCATCATCGACTTTCACACCCATGAAGCTGGGACGAGGAAGCGAGAATTTCTCCAGAGAGATCTTCGTGCTTCCACTGACCGTGCTACCGTCGCGCTTTACGGGAATATGAATCTGGTGCTCAACACCCTTGATCAGCAACTTGCCTTTGAGCTCGCCATTCGCGGCTGGCATCTCCACCACCTCAAAACGAATCTTGGCGTCGCCGACTTTCTTCGCTGCGAAGACTTTCTCGCGCAGATGCTGATCGCGCTTCTCCATCCCTGTCTCAAGCTCAAACACATCAAGCTCAACGACTGTGCCGACGGCCTTGTCGGCCTGGTAATCGACTTTGACTTCCGAGGCCTTGCCCTCCACTGTCACACCGGGAACATTCGTCGTGGCGATGAAATCAATTTTCGCCACCGCCGCTTGAACATTCAGACTCATCAATAAAATAATGGCCAACATAGTATTCCTCCTTAAATACGAAACTCTTCATGACCTTTGGTGCGTAATTGCAAAATCCATTGCAAAGCTGCTTTACTGCGAGCAGGATCGGCCACGGTGATAGCGGCCTCAAGTTCTTCTATGGCACGCGCGAGCTCACCCATCAGAGCCACGTACAACTGCGCGCGCACCTCACGCTCGGCATCCGGCAAACTGGTGACCGATTCCGGCAGAATGCCTTGCGCCTCAAGGGTGAGCGCCAAAACCTGACGAGCGAGTTGCGCCTCTACTGCGCCGGCCGTGCCCGCATTCACCGGACGAGCGATGCCACCAAAACTGCGGCCCATCAAACTCATGACTTCAGCGAGTGTGCGCTCCTGCGCGTAAGCACTCATGTGAACCAACAGAGAAAAAGCACCAATGACACAAGCGAGAGCAAATTTTTGTAGCGACATAAGGTCACCTCCTTGGAAATAGTTTTAACCCTTAACCCCGCGGGATGACACAAAGAGCATCTCGTAAAAAATGATGGGATTTGATGGGATTTAATGCTAACCTAGAATGGATGAAAACCGAGGCTAACACGCTAGAAAGACTGCTTTTCCAAGGCCGCTATCAAGAGCTGCTAGCGGCCCGTCCGGATAAGCTCACGCGCGACAACGTTCCCTTAGTTTTGGGCGCCTTGAGTTTCACCGGCCGCATGGATGAGGCTTTGCCGCTGTTTGCTTTGCACGAGAAACATTTCAATCGCGAACAAAAAATCACCGCCACATTCTTTTTAGCGCTGGGACTTATCCGAACGTCTAATTACGCTCAGGCACGCCAACTGATTGCCCAGAACTTACTGGCGCTTCGTCATCGCCCCAGTGCACGTTCACGTTTTTATATTCATCAGGGTCTCGCTTTTTATCGTTACTTCTGTGGCCGCTGGGATGCAGGATTGCGAGTGGCGACGAAAGCTTTTGAAGCGGCGCTGGAAGATGGATTTAGCTATGGCAAAATTCTCTCTAGCGATTTGCGCGGACACTTGCTGGTGCAAGTTCATAATGTCGATGAAGGATTGAAATTTTTAAGTGACGCTGCCGAGATGGCGCACAAGCTTGGTAACAGCGCCGTTGCCGATGCCGCAGAAATTTCTGTTCTCACCTATGAAGCCCAATACGGGCTGCGACCTAAAACCGTTGTGCAAAAGCTCAAAGCTAAACTCAAATCCCGCGAAGCGAGCGACACCTATTCGCGCGCCAGTCTGTTGCTCGAGCTTTCTCGCCAGCTCATGCTGCGGGGACAATTGCTGGAAGTCCGCCCCTACTTGGATGAGGCGAGCCGTTTGATCTATATGTTCAAAAACCGCCGGCAAGAAGCACTCTTGAATCTACGCTGGGCCTATTTTAGTCTCATCAGCGGCGAACCCTACCGCGCTTTGAGTTTTACTCAAGCGGCCGAGCGCTGTCTGGATCTGCAGGTCGATCGCTCTTTGGAACTCGCCGCACTTGGCCTGCAACTTAAGATTGTTCAGCAGCTCGGCATTCAGGAGCGGGAGAGCTCGCTGAATAAAGAAATCCAACACAAGTCAAAACTTTTTGGTGGCATGATTCATCGACGAATGCTCAACCGCCAATCGCCTCAACTCCTCTCAGGGAAAGGTGATCGTCTTGGTGACATGATCGATAAAAATGACCTCGATGACATTCTGAACTCAGGTCTTTTGTTGTTCTTGTTTGAGAGTAAGAATGTGCCGTGGGAAGCAAAAATATTCTGGCCCGATCTTTCTCCAGGTGTGAGCGCGGTGTTTGATCATGGCCGCGTCCACACCGTGACTGGTCTCACACCGCTGATGCGTAAAACGATGACCGCTCTACTGCAGGGATATGGCCGCAAAGATGAGTTGATCACTCATGTGTGGGGCTATGAGTACGATCCGCAACGCCACGACTCGCTCATTTACAACACGGTGACAGGTCTAAGGAAAATTCTCGGGCCCTCGGCCCATTGGATTGAGACCACCGAAGCTGGCTATCGAATGGCCGCCGGCATCCAGCTCAGAACAGACGTTGTTCGCCCAGAGCGGACCGCGCTGCCAACCGTCGCCCTGCAAGCAGGGCTCAATCATCGCCAACTGACCTTCCTGAAGAAGGTTAAACCTGGCGAATTCATTCATGTCAGAAACTATCAGAAACTTTTTCACGTTGCCGAGATCACCGCCTGCCGAGACCTGGCCAGCTTGCATCGTGAAGGATATGTCTTAAGAGTGGGTCGTGCTCGCGCGACTCGCTATACCGTAGCTGGAGAACCCCGATGAAAAATATTTTCGCTCTCGTACTCTGTGTATCATTGCCGGCCATGGCCGCATCGTACTCTCAGTATACAGTTCCGGTTCCAGCGGAACTTGCCCCCTACGCAACATTCGTTTTGAATAGTTCGACGGTGACAGAAGATGCAACAGGCGTCGTGGTGAGCTATGACCTACCGGTCGAGTTGGTCGGACCTAATCATCCGCAGATCATATTGGCCGGTAAGAAAAGTCCAGGTAACGTGCTCTTACTAGAAGGCGAGTTCGGTGAAGCAGCTTGTTTTAACCGGAACGCCAAACTCGAATGCATCGTTGAATACGAAGACCTCGAGATCGACATCGGCGCCGTCGAGCGCATCCTCAATCAACGCGTGACCGATCCCCATGAACGTGAGCTGCGCCTGCAGGTCGCCAAAATTTTTGGCGGCGAGCCCGTTGGCGTTTTTGAAATCACACCGGACGCTTATTCTTCTTCGCCAGAATCAAACTGAAAGCTGCTGCCGTGATGAACATAATCACGCTATAGACTGCCGCGGGTAATGCCAAAGTAAACGATCCCAACACTGACATCGCGATATAGAGCGCCAGTGTTCCGTTATGAACACCCACTTCCATAGAAATCGCCGTGGCCTCTTGATGGCGCAGCTTCAAGGCCAGGGGCACCACGTAGCCAACCGCCATACTTAACAAATTGAAAAGCAACATGGCCCAACCAATCTGAGCAAATGATTCTGCCAACTGTGCCCGCTCTTTGCCAATGGTCCCCACAATCAGCACTACCAAAATCAACATCGAGAAGATACGCACTGGCTTATCGGCCTTCACGGCAAGAATCGGCTTCCAATGGCGCAGCCCCATGCCAATGACAACGGGGATAAGTACCACCATAAAGACTTCGATGGTTTTTTGAAACTGCAGCCCGATGCTTTGGTCAGTGCCCATGAAATGCGCGATGGATAGATTCACAAAGAGCGGCAAGGTGAAGGCGGCCAACACACTGTTCAGAGCAGTCAATGTCAGGTTAAGTGCGATATCGCCGTGTGAGAGATGCGAGAAAATATTCGCCGTGATGCCACCAGGACTCGCGGCCAAGATCATTAAACCCACCGCAAGTTCTGGCGGAAAGTTGAAGACCTTGCAAATCACCACACCGAGGGCCGGTAGCAGGATCATCTGACAAAGCAGGCCCACTAATACGCTCTTAGGGTATTTCAGAACCCGTGCGAAATCCGCCGGCGTAAGGGCCAGTCCAAATCCAAGCATAATAATGGCGAGAGAAAGAGGAAGAAGCGTCGAGACGATGAATTGTGTTTCCATCAGAAAAGTCTAAAGGTGCCAGCTACCTTTTGGCAACCGGCACCCAAGAAAACTAGATCTTACCAGCGAACTCCATCTGCTCGAAGTCAAATTCGCCTTCAAACGGAATTGAAACGCTTACGGTTTCAGTTGGCATTCTCACGCAACGAGCACGCATCGACATTTCATTGAACACGGCCAAAGCACGGAACTGAAGCACGGGTTGACCATCCACCATGTTGAACTTTGCGACGTGACCGATCAAACGATCCACACAGCCATTCAACTTCACTTCGACTTTAACATTCATGCCGTAGGCCATGCAGCGCATGCCGCCTGGGCCAACAGGACAAATCATTTTGCTCGAAACAACTTTAGCTTCAGCGCTGTAGATTCTGAGGTCACCCTTTTCAAGTTCGACATCGGAAGCAAAAGCCGCTTGGGCCAAGACGAGGACAAGCATCGCGAATAAGTTTTTCATAAAGACTCCGGGGGTTGAGTTAAGTTCGTGGCGGAAAATAGTGCAAACATCATGCATGCACAAGCCCCCTAAGAAAGATGTTCCGGACGGGCCACATAAACGATTTGATCGTCCCAAGTGCCATTTTGATACCAGTAAGCTTTCTTGATTCCTTCACGTTCAATACCCAAACTCTTCACTAGTTTTATGGACCGTCGATTATCTAAATCGATCGCCGCTTCCAGACGCTGCAGCTTCAGCGCCTTAAGCCCTATGTACAAACCACCGCGTGCCATCTCACGGCCGAGGCCTTTATCCCAATGACGATTGAACAATCGGTAACCAAAATTCGCAAAGCCCATGGTCTTGCGATCATAGATGGAAATATCAATCGCCCCGACCATCTCGCCACGATAAAAAGCCGCGTAGATGTACACCTTATCTTCGCGTGCCAGGCGTGCGTGGCGCGCACGCACTTTCTCAAAATCTTCTCGCGTGCATTTTCCTCTTTCAAAGGGATCAATATCCCATTTGTTTTTCTTAGGTAGGCCACCAGCATAGGCGTCAAACCAAACGGCATAATCACTGCGCCGTAACGGTCGCAGCACGAGACGCCGTGTCTCGTGGACAAGTCTACGCATGTCAAAATCCTTGGATCAAAATTATATAGGGAAAAAGAAAAGCGGCGGCGCTAGTTAAGAGCGAAGGCCGCTGTAGTTTGTTGTTGTTTCATACGACCTCCTTTCTAACTTCTGTTTCCACTGGTGGAAACGAATGGGCTTTTGAACGATAACCATCGATTGCACGTTCGATCGTTTTCTTTCTAACTTAAAATTTCTAACGGCGCAACCTGAGTTTCTGGCGAGGCCCGGTAGATATTAAAATGCTCCTCACCGACTCCCGTGTAATCCACCATGGCCCAAGGATGATGATCAGCGATCAATTTATTGGTGGCCTGGCCACGCGCCACTAAACGAATAGGACGCTTGGCCGCTTCCAAACTAATTTGTCCAAGAGTGGCGTTGATATGATCATGGCGGCCATAATCGTAAATGAAGTAAACATCCACTTCCGGCAGCACAAAATCTTTCGCGAAGAGGTCCTGCACTTCGCACTTAGAATTCACACATCCCCATCGTGAATAGATGCGATTCGCTTCATGCACACGTTCGGGCACATACTCATGGCCAAGAAAGTGCGCATGGGGATAGAGCCCACCCATGACCACACCCAAGCGTCCATGGGCCGCGCCGAGATCAATCACTGTCTCTGTTTTAAGTTCGAGCAATTCGCAAATGCGCAACAACACCGAGTAAGGAGTGTTGAGGGTCTGCACATCCAGGCCTACCCACGTCTGCGCGCCGTCATGAATCGCCGGTCCCCAGTATTCAAAACTGCCATCGGGAAGTTTGATCCGTCCCTGCTTCACTAATTTTTCTTCGATCCCTTTGAGATCAAAGCCCAGAATTTTATCTAAGAGGATTGAATGCTGACGGGCGATCTGGTCATTGTGTTTGGGAGTATGCCAAAAGTCTTTCTGGCGGAGGATCTTCTTGAGTTCTTGGTCACCTAACGGTGTCGACAGCAGCCTCTGCCAATCAGCAAGCTCAACGAAAGATGTAGTTGGCGAAGATGGAGAAGTTTTTTTCATGCTTCGTCTCTCCCACATCCGCTAGCCACGGATGTGCGTACTGTATGAGCGAGCGAATGGTTTCTCCGCGCGCGATCACCTGAAACTTATGAACGTCGGCCAGATTCTGTAATTGTCCCATAGTCCAGCGGATATGGTCCATGGCCCCGTAGTCATAAATCAAATAACAGTCGGCCAGCGGCAGCTGAAAGTCTTTGGCGAACATGTCTTTGCATTGCAGGCGCGCGTTTTGGCAGCCGTGTTTGGCGAAGAGGCGATTCCCTTCTTCCACGCGCTCCGGGACGATCTCGATGCCAGTGAAATGCGCATCCGGGTGGCGATGGTGAAGCACAAAACCCATGCGTCCATAGGCCGCACCAAGATCTACCACATGGGCCTCGCCCGGCAGATCAATCAGATCACACATCGTACTGAGTTCATCGTAAGGAGTGAGCAAGGTTTGCGGCAGCAGCCCAATCCACGTCTGCGCCTCGTGCACCATCTTGCCCCAGGTGCCCACATCCCCATCGGGATCTTGTATGAACGCCTGCTCATGGAGCTTATGCTCGATGGCATTGATCTCAAAGCCGAGTTCAATATCAATGCTCTCGGCATGCTTGCGTGGTGGCACGCTCAAGCAGCGAAAGTAATCTTTGTTTTGTAGGTAGAATGCAGACATGGCCGTTCAGACTACCTGCTGGCCCACGCGCCGACAAGGGAACCGACACTCATAAGTAGCATCGCTGTCCACGTCAGAGGGCCTGCCGCCACACCGGCAACGAACACCAGCAGCAGCGTTGAAAGCACCGGCGTGAGATACGAGAGCGCACCAATCACTCGCGGATCTCCATGCTTCACGGCCACATCCCAAAGGAAAAAAGCTGCACCGAAGGGACCGAGGCCGAGCCACAAGAGCAGCCACCCTTCTTGGAGATTGGGGATGACTCGCGGTTCAACTGCAAAATGTGTGAGAGCACTCAACACAGCGGCGACCAGACACACACCTGCAGTGGTGATGACTTCCACTTGGGGAGCTTTCTTTTTTAACAGTGAATAGGTGGGCCAAGTAAAAGCGGCCAAGAGCGCCAGAGCAAAGCCCCACCAATTCTCAGAGGAGAATTCTAAGTCACGGCCCATGATTAAGAGCACCACTCCAGCAAACGCTAATCCCGCGCCGAGAAAATGTCCGCCCTTGAGTTTGGCCTCGCGGAAAAATAACGGCGCCATCAGGACCATCAGCATCGGCCAGAGATAGTTAATCAGATTGGCTTCAACCGGTGGCGCGAGCTTGAACGCTGTGAAGAGAAAAAAATGATAACCGTAAAAGCCCGCCACTCCCAAAACCAACACCGGCATGGGAGGAAAGGCCCTGCGCCCGTAAAACAAAACGGGCAGACCACCGATGCCAAAGGCCACCGCCAGTTGCAGAAAAGGTGGGATGCCGGCCAAAAGACTTGAGGTCATAGCGAGGCTTGCCCAAAGAATGATTGCGATGAGGGCCAACATGCTTTGCATTTCTTAAGGTTAGCTCAACTATGTAGATGTGGCAGTGCCAAAATGCACCTCTTGTCAGGAGTTTACGGGCCAGGGCAAAGTGTCAAAATTCAAATTTCGGAGTTTTCATGGATGCCTCAAAAAAGGACCGTTACTTCGCGCAGCCTTTTGAGCGCGTCACCCCCTTCAGCTTTAATGCTGAAGTGGCCGAGGTCTTTGACGACATGGTCACTCGCTCTGTTCCGCTTTACCGCGAGAACCA
>JBEIPE010000101.1:0-9374 GCA_040377215.1 Halobacteriovoraceae bacterium | reverse complement strand
TCTTAAGATGAAATTCCGTTCGCGCATCGACACGGGTGCAAAGACATCATCGATTCACGCTGAAGGTGTGGAAGAAGTTCGTCGCGATGGTGATCTGTGGGTGAAGTTTCGTTTGAAAGATGATTCGGGCAAAGAAGTGGAGCTCACACGCAAAGTAGAAAGCATTCAAAAAATTTCCAACGCAGGTGGTTTCACCGGTAAGCGGTATGTGATCCGCGAGAAAGTGAAACTCGGCCCTGTGGTTCGCGAGATCGTGGTCAACCTGAATGACCGTGACAAGATGGCCTACAAGTTTTTGGTGGGACGTAATTTTCTCCTGGGGCACTTCGCAGTTGATGTCGCCCGTTCCCATGTGACGGGAGATTAGCATGAAACGCCTTACTCCTTGGATCGTTGGCCTGCTCTTTCTTATTCCTACAGGTCTGCTGGTTTATAAGTCGCAAGTCTTGAACTTGAGCCTTTTGCCGCAGAAAGTAGACGACGTCTGGAACTTCTACATTTCAGTGAAGCCGAAAGATGCTGCTTCCACGTCGGTGGCCTTTCCTATCCCACGCGCAGGTGATGGCCTCAAAATTTCTGAAGAACGTATTCGCGGCAAGGGATTCGATACACTCATCGATCGCAACTCAGATTCGGCGATGCTGACCTGGCTCTCGAAAGAGCCCATGACCAAACGTGTGAGCTACACGGCCCGCATCGACATCACGCCCGTGATCGTACGAAAAATTGATAAAGACTACACCACGACCTATCCGCGCCAGATCAAAAAATACCTTAAGCAACCGGTGCTCACTCCTGAAGAAGAGACGGCCATCAAGTTGCTCGAGGGAGCCATTTTTGAAGGAGGCGAGGACAAGAGTTTAGTTGCTCGTAAGGCGTTCTATTACGTCCATGAAGAAATTCAGCGAAACATAAAATTCAAAACCATCGTGGATGCCTTGAGCAGTGGTAAAGGTTCGCCGCTCGTCAAAGCGCGTCTCTATGCTTACCTTCTTCGTCGCAAACAAGTTCCGGTCCGCATCGTGGCCATGCTCCGTCTCCCACTCATCACAGATGCAGCGGTGGAACGCCATCAGTTGACCTACGCCAGTGAAGTGTTCCTTAACAACCGCTGGATTGCCGTGGACACCAACCGCGGGCACTTCGGCGAGCGACCAGATCGTTACTTGGTGATGCATCACCATTTTGAAGAGATTGAAAAGACCATCGCCAAAAGCAAAGTGGCCTATACCATCCGTGCTGATCGCGCGGTGATGAATAAGTTCAACAAGGAAGAGTATCGCAAAGATGTTCTTCGCAAGGGCTCATTCTTCAGTTTTATCTCGTTGTATCGTTTACCTTTGCCCGTGCAGAACATCTTCAACATGATTCTGTTGATCCCGTTGGGTGCTCTGGTGCTGTGTCTTGCACGTAACATCGTGGGTATTCCCACCTTCGGGATGTTCACTCCTATCCTTTTAACGATGTTCTTTAGAGAGACCTCGTTGAGCTTCGGCCTCTTCTTCTTCCTCTCGGTGGTTGCCATCGGTTGTGTCGAACGCTACGTATTGGATAAACTCTACTTGCTCGCCGTCCCTCGCATGTCGATCATCCTAACTTTGGTGATTGTGCTTTTGATGGTCATTGCCTTCACCGGTTTGGCAGAGTTCTTCGGTGCTTCTCATATCGGTTATTTCCCAATCGTCATTGTGACGGCCTTCATTGAGCGCTTCAGTATCATGCTGACAGAAGATGGCATGGTGAACACCATGAAGACTCTCTTGGGCACATTGGTGATCTCGGTGTTGTCATATTCACTCTACTCCGTTTCAACGCTTGAGATTTTGATGTTCACAAACCCTGAGATGCTTTTCTATGTCATGGGTCTTTTGGTCTTGATCGGAAAATACAAAGGCTACCGCCTCTCTGAGTTTATCCGCTTCCGTGATTTGATCGCTCAGGTGAAAAAGAAAGGTGCCATGTGATCTTTCGCGAGATGCGTGAGTTCGGCATTCTCGGCATCAACAACCGCATCGGTCGCTACATCCTGCGCCATAACAAGCGCGCCAACTATCCGTTGGTGGATGACAAGGTAAAGACAGCGACACGCGCAGAAGCGTGGGGCGTACCGATGCCGGAAAACTATTTTGTGATTTCAAACTTCGGTGATCTGAAAAAGCTTCCTCAGCTTGTGACCAATATGCATTCATTTGTCATCAAGCCTGCCAACGGCTCGCAGGGCAACGGAATCGTGGTCGTGAGTGACGTGCTGAAAGACGACAAGGGCTGGATCACCTTTCGTCGCTCCAGCGGCAAGATCATGGACATGGAAGAAGTGCGCCACCATATCTCGGGGATCCTCTCGGGTCTTTACTCGCTCTCAGGTTTGCCGGACACCGCAATCATCCAACAGAAAATCGATATGCATCCTGTCTTCAACGACTACTGCTACGGCGGTATCCCAGATGTGCGTGTGATTGTGCACGCCGGTTTTCCGGTGATGAGTATGGTGCGTTTGCCGACCAAAGACTCGGACGGGAAGGCGAATCTGCATCAAGGCGCGATCGGCGCAGGGATTAATTTGAAAGACGGCACCACTCGCAATGCCGTGATCAAGAACCAGGTTGTCGAAGTTCATCCAGATACTGGCCACAAGTTGAACGGTCTCGTGATCCCTCACTGGCAGGAAGTTCTGGAGCTCGCGGCCCGCTGCTACGACATGGTAGAGCTTGGTTACTTAGGTGTAGATATTGTCCTGACTCCCGATCATGGGCCTATTCTCTTGGAGCTCAACGCCCGTCCGGGCCTTGCCATTCAGATCGCTAACCAGGCGGGACTCGTGCCTCGTTTAGAGAAGATAACAAAAGATGCGCCCCAGGGCCTCACCGCCAAAGAGCGGGTCGCGCTCTCACAATCCTGGTTTTAATATAATCGACTCCTTAATAAATGGATTGTGGGCCAGTATTTCTAGTGCCCTCTAAAGACCTCGGCAAATAGAATTTCTTCTATTCCAGACACCGCCAAAATCCTCACATGATGCTTGAGACGTTGGAATGCATGTGCCTTCTCGTGGATCGTATTCGACGCTGTATTCATCCCCGGCATTCATTTTCTCGCATTCCTTTTTAAGATGAGAGGATAGTTTTGGGAGATAGGTCGTGAGGTCTTCTATCGTTTCGGAGCAGGCCTCACTTGCAACTTTTCCGTCTGAGTTGAAATCTTTTTTTAAGCTACATTCGATCCATTCTGAGTGATGCCTCACATCAGTGAAAAGTCCTTCAACTCGATTGTCTTTGCATTCATCAGATACATCGCCCTCGTAATTAGAAGTGCCGTGAGTAATACCTAAGAGTTCTATTTCAAGGTCCTCATTGATTCTAATGAGTGGTCCACCGGAGTCTCCGCTGCACATCCCCGTTTTTAAATCACGATATCTTGTGGAGAGGAATTTTTGTGCCGGATTTTCCTGATGTATTGTGCCTGGAGCACTATGCAGCACTCGTTTGTAAGGTAGGTCCTTTTTGTGAGTTTTGCCATAACCTGCAAATATCAAATCTTTAAGAGAAGAATTGAATGGAGCAATTGCAAGAGGCTTAATTTCAATTGGAACCTCCTTCGATAGCTCTACTAATGCAATGTCCGCAAATATCTCATTCCCTTCAGACGCCTCATCCATCTTGAAATAATCATGGTTCAAGAGAATTTTATTCACTCTGATGTCATCAGATCGCTGCTTCTCGCCATAAGCAATTAAAATATTTTTGAACTCTGAAAACTTAATACCTTCAAGGCAGTGAGCAGCGGTGAGCAACTGTTTGGAATTAAGAAAAACAGCAGTGCAAAAGTGTTTTAGCTTGTTACCCTCTTTCCATACAAGGGATGCAGTGCCTTTTTCAATGTTAGCAGAATAGTTTTTAAGAGGGTTTTTGGCATCACTCGTAGGGAGCCCACCGTACACAGCGACTCCCGTTTTCGATATCGTTATGCATGCAATGATACAGATAAGTTTTAATTTCATATCTGCTTTTATTCCGAGTTTCTAAGCTAGAAAATCTCTGATGCGAGTGTCTGTATTTCTTTTACGACTTTGGGTCGAGTCAGCTCATTGGAGATGATGTTTTAAGCTGATATCGATTGTGGTGCTTGAGGCTAAATCCGGCTCTATCCAATTGATTTTGAGAGCTTAGTTTAAAAACCTGTCATTTTTATCAGCTAGGGCCTTCAAGCCAGCTTTTCGTGCTATCAAGCCGCCCATGGAACTCGTACGTCTCTTTATAGCCGCTTTGGTTACGGCCGTGTTTTGTGTGTCTGCACAAGCCCAGGGCCAATATCAGCTCAAGTATTCTGATCTTCTTCAGAACTGTTCCTTCATTCACCGTGATGAATTCTCACTAGATTCATTTCAAGAGCTCATTAAGGCCCAGTTAGAGACTCGTATCGAAGGCGACAACGTCTGCCAGTCGGCGTTTCGCGCACTGAATGCCAACCTCGAATCGATGCTCACGCTGATTGATCAAAACGTCAGCGCGCAAGACGCCCGGAAGCTCTATGGAGAGATGTACGGCGAGTACCTCGTTTCCTTGCAAACAGAACTCACTCTTTTGAATCCTGGCGACGCACGAGCAAGCGTGCTCCAGTCGCAGATCGATGCTCTAAAAGACGAACTGCTCAAAAACGATTTTGAGATTCGTCTCTACGATCGTACGTCGACGACCACCCAACTACAGCAAGGCCAGCAGCAACTTTTTGGACAGATCTCTGGATTGGTACAGAACCTCGCGCAAATGCCCACCAGCTGCGCGAGCAAGATCGGAGGCTGGCAGCAGGTTCTTCCGGCGATCTTGAACGCCACGTCTTTTGTAGGAATGGCGACGGGCCAGCTCTACCTCCCGGCCGCGTCGGCGAGTCTGCAGGTCGGCACTGAGATTGCCATGATTCTAAAGAACCAAGGCGTGAAGAAGGCCATGACAAGACTGGTGGCCCAGAAGAATAATCAGATCATCGCCTGCACTTACCAAGCGATCACCCATCAGGCCTGCGAACTCAAGCGTGCCGCTGAGAGTGTTGCCGATAACACGGCCGTGTTGGACATCATCAACAACCGTTACACACCTGGCACTGAAGGCGAGTACGAGAAGTTTGAACGCGTCCAGCGCATGATGCCGAAAGTACGCGACATCATCCGCAAGGTCGGCGACATGGGCAGTGCCGTGACGTTGGATTTGAACTTGCTCTTCAGTTACTTCGTGGCCGTGCGGATTCGCCCGTATGACATCACGATTCCAGCACCGAACTCGACGGATGAAGTGCTTTCTCGTTGGTTGAGCGACATGACCAACCGCGGGATCGAGATCACCACTACGGATCAAAGCGGTCGTCCGTTAAGCATCAAGCTGCGCTACGAAGACACTGTGACGAAAATTGAAAACTACAAACTCACGATTACCACGGTGATCAACATCATCCGTGAGAAACGTTCGTTCAAAGACTTGCGCGACGAACTTGTCCTGACGTCACGCAACCTCGGCAGTGAACTTGCCTTCATCGATAAATTCCTGAAAGAGTTTCCGGTGGCGAAGGCCGGTTTGCCTGGACAGTATCTCGCACTCTTTGAAGCGAGCACGCGCATGCTCGATAAGATTCGTGAGTTCGTGGACGTCGAACGTAATGAGGGAGAGAGCTACGAGGACTACCTCAAACGGGTAGAAAGCTTGGGCGATGCCATGTTCGCGGAGTTCAGCTACGGTTCAGTAGCGCAGGTGACAGGTCAAACAGCTTTGATGATTCCGGCGATTGCTATTGAACGCTTTGAGCGTCCACTTCGCGCAGTGGAAAACTATTATTTAAATCAAGACATCGCCGAGCGAGAGAATCCGACGCACAATTCTTACGCGACCTACACGATCAACCGTGCGGTCCGTGTGCGCATCTTGAACATGTACAAAAATCTCTCGGCTTCTGGACAAGCGTTCCGCCTTGAAAACTTTGAGACGACGAAGCTCAGCTTCGAACGCGGCTTCCGCACAGAAATTCGTAAGATGATCGAGCAGTCACTCACCCAAGATTCACCGATCCTTGGCGGCGTGCTCAAAGGTAAAACTGCGGCGCATATGTGTGCACTCTTCGCGGATCACTTGAAGCGCGAGAACCCACGCTTGTTGGCACGCTGTGAAGCCGCTCATGGCAAGCTTCCACTCTATCAAGTCATGAGCGGTTACCGTCGTCCCGTTGAGATGGCGATTGATTACAAAGATCCGTGCTTCTACGCTAACTACCGTCGCGAAGAGTACGCACAATCGTTGTTGTATGATCGTTTACTCGACTACGCGTTTAGTAAGAAGCGTTGATCTCGTTGAAGATATTGGCGGAGGTTTGCGAAAGCAGAACTTTGCGACGAAGCGCTTCGCCGCCGGGAAGCTCATCAAAGATATAGCGCGAGACTGATTTAATCTGCCGAACCACGCCACCATCATTCACACCACTTTCAGTTAACAGTTCAGCGTAACGCTTAAGGAATTGGCGTGCCATCGCGATTCGAGTTTCGGGAGCATCCGTGACGTTCTGATAGTAATGTTGCGGGAACCAAGGTGTTTTGAGAGCGCCACGAGCGACCATAACAGCGTAGCAGCCGGTTTCACGCAGCATCCGCTGCGCATCCTGGGCGTTCCATACATCGCCATTACCTACGATAGGGACTTGCGAAACTTTCACGGCTTCTTCGATCCATTCCCAGCGTGCCGGCTCTTTGTACATCATCTCGCGAGTGCGGCCGTGGACCGTGATCATCTCTGCGCCGCAGTCATTGAGGAGCTTTATAATCTCGGTGATCTGATCGCCATTAGAAAAGCCTGCACGGACTTTACAGGTAAAGCGCCCAGTAAACGTTTTACGGATGTCCGTTACAATGCGCTCAACGACTCTAAGATCTTTTAAAAGCGATGAGCCCCCGCCACTTTTACAAACGGTCTTCGATGGGCAGCCAAGATTCAAATCCACCCAGTGCACGCCGATGTCGGCGACTTGTTTCACGAGATCCACTGTGTACGCGCGCTCAGAGGTGAGGATCTGGTACATGGTGCGTTTGTTCCAATCTGGATTCTCTAAAAACTGCTGACCGATGTGTTTGATGAGATGTTTTTTAGGATAGTGACCGGCACTTGGCACACGCAAGAAGTCGCAAGCGAGTACGTCCCATCCAGGGCAGATTTCAGACACGACTTGGCGGTACACCGAATCGGTGACGCCTTCCATGGGTGCGAAAAGTAGGCCCTGAGCGGGGACGAGGTCCGTCTGCATGGGCGGGACTTTAGCGGGTGCGGCGTGAAAGGAAAACCCCTAAGACGGTCATTTGAACAAGGAGCAAAAGCAACTTCACGGAATCTAAGGCGACGTAAGTACGATGATAGTTTTGGTGGAGCTGTTGCACATCCTCGCCGGCGGGCCCCAGCGTCCCGACTTTTTCAGCGTACTCCCAAGCGGCAGTGAGAGAGGCGAGTTTTGGGGTCAGCGAGAAGAGATAGATCGCGGCGATTCCTAGCGTGACAAAAGTCGTGAGAATGAGCAGTTTGAGAGTCCCTGTTTTGCGAGTATGCCAACAAGCGAGAGCAAAGAGCACGCTCGCCACAGGAAATTCGAGCAGGTTGAGCTTACTAAAGAGAACGACGCCCAAGTTGCCCGCCATGAAGACTTCGGGAATGTTTTGAAAAACAGAGGGCACCACAAAGAAATCCACCAACACCGTCCAAGCGAACCAAACACTGGTGAGGATGAGCGAGAGTACAGGAAACATCAGCTCACCACCGTGGCAATGACCTGACGCGAAGCAGCATTAAGTCGAAACTCTAATAAATAGAGGCCCTGCCATTGGCCCAGCATCGGCCTGCCTTGGTGAATAGGGATGGAAACCGAAGATCCACACAGCACACTCTTCACATGGGCCGGCATATCGTCCGGACCTTCTTCAGTATGCGTATAAAGACTTTCATCATGAGGGGCCAAACGATCGAGAGCACGATCGAGATCAGTACGAACTTCCGGCGAGGCGTTTTCTTGAATCGCTAAGGCCGCTGAAGTGTGTTGAATAAACAGATGCAATAAACCTTCTTGAGGCAGCTGAAGCTTTGTTAAGACTTCGTCCGTAATTAAATGGCAGCCCTTTGGGCGGGCGGTAAGTTTTACAACCTGATGGGCGATCATCGACAACTCCTGAGGCCAAACGGTATTCCTCGCCCAAATTCTAACCCATTTAGGGAGAGGGACACCATGAAACAATTGTTTTTGGGCACAGCTTTGGCATTAATGAGCACCGCTCATGCTGCTAAGATGGCCGACTTTTCTCCGTACAACTTCGAAGTCCTCTTCACCAATCCGGTGTGTGCGGAATACAAGTACGACCGTCCAGTACTGGCCGAAGACGGCACCACTCTTACAGCTAAACCGAAAGACGTTTACTGCAAGTCTAGTGATCTCGCCGCTTCAGGCGAACGCTCTATCTCTCCCCAGTATCGTCTGATCGAGTGGACCAACGATGCAAAAACCAAAGAACTTTTCTTGGCGTACTTGAGCTTCTCAAACAAGCCTGTCGCTGATGCTCTTTGCGCTGCTGTGAAACGCGGCGTGAAGTTGACCATGGTTCTCGACTCAGCTCCAGAAGAAGATGCGACCGGCAACGCGCTTGCGGAAGGTCTCAAGAAGTGCGGAAATAATGTCACGATCCATTACCGCGGTCAGCGCAATGGTTTGGGCTATGCTCACAACAAGATCTTCATGGTGAACCCGGAAGATAAAAAAGAAGTTCGCGTGGTGTTCAGCTCGGGCAACATGTCGACCGGCACTGTGATCCATCACGAGAACTGGAACTTCGTTACGGCGAGCCCGAAGACTCACTTCATTCAAGCTCACTTGTGCGTGCGTGAAGGCATGATCAATCACGGCGACAGCAAAAAACAATTCTCGGACTTCGTCGCTTCTTGCCGCAAAGCTATACCGAACGCGCAGGAAACGGATCTTCAAACGTTCTTCGTTCCAGGCGAAGGCAAACAAGCGTTCGCAGCTCTTCGTGATTTGGCCCTCAAATCAAATCGTGTGGAAGCGACTGCTCACCGTTTCAGCGGCAACTTCATTCGTCTCTTCACTGAGCTTCTTGCGAACAAGCAAGACGTTCGTTTGATCACTGATGACGATATGTACTGGTCATGGAAGTTGCGCGAAGACACAGGTCGCAACACTCGCATCGAAGCTTTCAAGGTGCTTCCGTTGCGCGACGCTGGACTCAAGATGAAATTCATGGAAACAAACCATCCGCAAGTTATGCTCCAACATAACAAGTTCATGGTGTTTGAGCTCGGCGCAGAAGATGCAGTCTTCACTGGCGCTGGTAACTTCACGTCTGCGGC
>JBEIPE010000169.1:0-6364 GCA_040377215.1 Halobacteriovoraceae bacterium | reverse complement strand
TTGGTAATACATGAGATTCAACTTCGCTAGGATTTCAGTTTCATCGAGTTCTTGATGATCACTGGCCGCTTTTACAATTTCATTTTCGCTATAAAACTCACGCACGCCTTGAAAGAAAAGATCCACCACCAGATGGCCTTCTAGCCCTGTGGCGAGAGATTCAAAGAGCACAGGAGCGAGACCGGCCGTAAATTTCCCAAGAGGATCATTGCGTTTCGGAGTTTGCGTAATCCGCTCAATTAGATCGACGTTGAGCCAATCCGTGAGTAGTTTTTCTGTACGCGCCCAGTTTCCAAGCTTCAGATACCCCACAGCTCGTAGAGTGAGATAGTCCAAATACGGAGGCAGATCCTCCAGGTCATTCAGCAAACGAATAAGGGCCTGGCGCTGCTTGGCCGTCAGTGCATGGTCACTCTCCCATACATCCTTGAGCTCGGTTTCTAGCAGCGTCTGAATGGCCTTGGAGCTTACCGAAACTTTTGGTGTGGCCTTGGACTGCAACCAACGCTTAAGAGGATGTCCAGTCGGCATGGTGACCACGCAGTCACGCAGTGAGAGAAGAAAAGTCTCGTTGGCCGTTTGCGAATTATGGAGCACCAGAGCAAGTTGCACATCGGGATCATTCAATTGTGAGCAGTTGAGTTTTACTCGTTTAAAAACACCTTCCAACGAATAGCCATCAAACGATCCGCTGAGTTGGAACGAATGGGACTCGCCGCTACCTACAGGTTCAAAAAGGTTTTTTTTTTAGAGAGACCATCACTGGTCTGTGCGTGAGCACTTGGCAGAATGGTTGAGGAGGCGCTTTGAATGAACTCTTGCAGGATGCGTTTGCGGTAGTACAGCATACCGGCCAGCATCAACAACACCACCACTGCACTGACCATCACCACACGATCGCTCACCAGACGTTTGCGAGGCGGATTAGGTGGTGGAGTTTCAGATGGCGTGAGAGTTTTCTTTTTGACTTTACCAGGGGAAATGGGCGTCGGAGACGGAACAATGTTGAGTCGCGGGACCGGGCGTGCTACCGCTTCGACGAGGGCAGCCTCAGGTTCTTCGTCTGAAGGAGGAACTTCCTGCGTCTCTGCGGCCACAATGGCCGGTGCGCGCGTGACTACCGCCGACTTCACTTGCACGCTTCCGTTAGGACGAGGCTTTGGGGGCGCAGCGGGTGTATCTTTAAGTTCAGAAAGGTTGATGCCGCCAACCAGTGTGATGTCTTCATCCGGGGCTTTCGCCGTTCTACCAACAGGAGCGGTTAGCACGTCAATGCCTTCGCTCATGGGATTGAAGCTCTGCTTTTTATTGCCTAGGAGATACAACTCCACTTGGTCTTTTTCACGCAAGAAGAACCAAAAACCATTGCCGCTACAGATCTCATCCTCGGGACGAACTGAGCCATTATGGTACAGCTCAATAACCTTCTCTTTGGAAACAGGTCCAAGAATATGGTTAGATTTTGTACGAATGAGCCAGTTCTTCATTGGCATAGTATTTACCGCGCAACAAGGCCGATGAGGGCCGCCAAGTCTTGATCGTTAAAGCGTAGCCCTAAGCTGATGGTTGCTGAGGCATTGCCATCCTTAGAAATGAGGTCTTCACCCGCAACGCGAGCAAAGAGTACGTTCCAAATTTTTACTTCCGTTAACAAACGCAAACTCGGTCCTGCATCTTTCTGGTAATCGAAGACTTCCATACCGGTGCGGACACCCCAGTCTGGGAAGAAGTAATCAAGACCTACACCACCGGTGCTCTCGATGATACCAGCGCGGATACCGAGGCGTTGAATACGACGACCGATCTGTAAGTTAAACTTGAAACCACTTTTATTGATTTTCCGAGTTTCAGTACAGCTCTCTGCGCCACCATTGCGTCGGGTACACGTTTCTTTTTCTTCCTCGAGCTCTGGGCCATAGTCGTTGGTGACAACACCAATACGGAAGAAGCGCTCTGGAGCAGGATAGATATCAAGATCAAAACGAGTATCACTACCCAAGCGAGTATTGGCACCGGTTGAAAGACCGATATCAGCTTCAATGTTATTAATACGGTTAACCAAGCGGTTCACGCTGGAAAGTGTTTGTGACACTTGATCGACGACTGCATCATCACGCAAGAGCTTACCGACTGTCCCCTTACCGTCTTTTACGTCGGCAATAATATCTTTCAAGTCGGTAACGGCTTTGTCTGTCTTATCCAAGATCGGCCCGATCTTGGTGAGGTCGGCCATGAGGGAGTCTTTTTGCAAACGATCGGTCTCGTATTGCAATTGCTCGGTCATAAGTTTGATGTTCTCTACGATCTCATCAACCTTGCCTTCGTTCTTCTCCATCACGCGCTTAAGACTGGCGGTGAGGTCTTTGATATTACCGGTGATCTTCTCAAGACGATTTGAACCGTCTGCTTCTTTAAGAGATTCTTTGATGAGGATCGCGACTTCTTTGATTTCTTTAATCATCGCGCCGGCATCTTTGCCGATGGTATCTAAACCGCCGGCCACTTCAGAAGGAACAAGAGACCCCTCTTCAAGACGCGTAGGAAACGGTTCACCGAGATCGATGTCGAGATACTTATCACCCAAGAAACCCACACTCTTCACGTTCAGGCGAGAGTTCGGAGTCATCTTGATGTCGTCCATCATTTCAAATTCAACGAGAGCTTTGTTACCCTGCAAACGAATGCGCTTGATTCGGCCGGCATTGATACCAGCGACTTTGATGGGAGTTTTCTCAACAATGCCTGTCGCATCGTCGAGCACCGTTTGGTACTCCGTGTATTTTCCAAAGCCTGCTTGATTGGAAGTTATCTTCAATGACATGAAGACCACGCTGGCGAGCGCGAACAGTGCGAGCATGCCTACTTTTAATTCACTCAATTGATTTCACTCCATGAAATCTCTCAGCACGTCCATGTGCTCGTATATATAGAGATGATAACCGAATCCGGCTACAACTCAAGGAATCTGCGAATAACTGGATTCTTTGAATTCCTGAAACCTTCTACAGTGGAATACTCCACTATCTGGCCCTTCTCGAGGAACATGATGTGATCAGAAATCCGCAGTGAAGCGCGCACGTCGTGGGAGATCACCAGTGATGTGAGTTTTCGTTGAGCATTTTGCTTTGCTGTTGAGACAATCAGGTCACTGACAACCTGAGTGCTAATAGGATCGAGTCCAGAGGTCGGTTCGTCATAAAGCATGATCCGCGGCTCAAGCGCCAAGGCCCGCGCGAGACCCACGCGTTTTCTCATGCCGCCAGAAAGTTCTGAAGGTAACCGCTGCCATGACTCAGGTACTAGCTCAACCGCTTGCATGAGCTCAGTGACCTTGGCCTTAATTTCCGACTCTTTCATTTTAGTAAATTCGCGCAAAGGAAACGCCACGTTTTCAAAGGCCGTGAGGAAGTCAAACAAAGCAGCGTACTGAAACACCATGCCGAAGTTACGACGGAACTCACGCAAGCCGAGTTCATCCAGCGTTTCCATATCCACACCCAACGAAGTGATCTTGCCTGAAGTGGGATGGGTGAGACCCAAGATGTGTTTCATTAACGTGGACTTACCGGCACCCGAGAAACCAAGAATCGTGGTGATCTGACCTTCGTTAATACCAAACGTCAGGTTATTCAACACCGTGGCGTCGCCGTAAGTCTTCGTCACATTCTTGAAGGTAATCGCGTCTGCCATACCGTCCTACAAAATCTTCGCAAGGAAGCTGGAAATAAAATAATCGCTCACAAGTACCGTGACCATGCCCCAGACAACCGCGAGGTTGGTGCCCTTGCCTACGCCCTCAGCACCACCGCGTACTTCAAAGCCATGGTACGTCCCGATCATGCCAATCAAAAATCCGAAAGCGCCGGCCTTGATCAAACCTTCGGCCACATGGCCCAAACGCATGAAGTCTGAAAGTTTTTGGAAGTACATCACTTCATCGATACCCAAGACGTGCACGCCGACGAGCCAAGAACCAAAGTTCCCCACCAGCATAAAAATCCCGCATAGAAGCGGCATAGAAAGTGTCGCACCAACCACACGAGGAACGGCGAGATATTGGTGAGGATTAATACCCATCACCTCAAGCGCGTCCAACTGTTCAGTCACTTTCATAGAACCGATTTGCGCTGCCATGGCCGAACCACAGCGGCCCGCCACAACAAGACCAGCAAACACAGGCGCCAATTCTTTCGCGAGCGAGATCGCCACCACAGGGCCCACGATTGAGTCCATATTGATGGCCTTGATACCAAGGTACATTTGCAAAGCAAAAACCGCGCCGGAAAAAAGCGAGGTCAAACCGACAATAAAAAGGCTTTTGTTCCCGATGAAATACATTTGATCCATCAAGAGCTTGATGCGCATGGGAGGATGAGCTCCCCAAAAGAAAACTTTTCCCATGAACTGTGAAAAACGGCCTAGGCCCGCAAGCAATCCAAGAATGCTTGCGCCAATCCCTTCCACATATGTCCGTACAAAAGTCATGCAGTTATCCTAAACGATAAACTCGTGGAACGCGACTACTGATGCCACACATCGCCTGATAAGCGTGAGTATCCATATGTTTCGCCCAAGCATCCACATCACGGGTGTCTTGATCCCAAAAACGCACTTCATCACCGGCTTTGATCTTCCCTTCCGCACTGGTGGGGAAAAACAAAAACGCCATGTCCATATTGATACGCCCAAAGATTTTCGCCTCGAGACCATTCATTTTAAATTTGTAACCTGAGAGCTGAGTCGGAAATCCGTCGCCGTAGCCCAATGGCAAAACAGCGATAAAGCCGTCTTCCGACGTCACATGGTTTCCGTAACCGATCGGCACTCCGCGCTTCACTGGAAATACTTTCAGCATGCGAGTCACGAAAGAGGACACCATCTCAGTGTTGCCCGCGAAACTATGAGGTCCGTAGAGCATCAGCCCTGGACGCACCCACGTCTCATCTTTGCCAATCCCCTGCTCAATCGCACCGGAGTTCGCCAGTGATGTTTCTTCAATCGTAAGCCCCATTCCGCGCAACAAGCTCACAGCGCGCTGAAAGGCCTCTACTTGCCGGTGAGTTTTGTCACCGGTCTTGTATTCTGTGTAAGAGCTCGCAAAGTGACTCATCAAATGATGAATACTCTTGCGACCGCTTTTAAGAATGGCCTGCCCCGCGGCCTCCCAGTCAGTTTCATCAATACCCAGACGATTCATGCCGGTATTGAGTTTCATCACAAGGGGCAAATGTTTGTAGCAGCGATCATTTAAGAACACATCGAGGGCTGGCATCTCGTGCACGACAGGAATGATTTGCTGACTGCTATAACGTGAATGAAATTCTTTTTCGATGAGATTGGTTTCTGAAAACACCATCACACGACCGCGATAGCTTGGCGTCTCGTGAAGAAATGTTTCTGCTTCACCAAGTGTAGCGACACCGAGAGTTTCAACTTTGAGTTCTTGTGCAAGAAATTGTCCCACCGGAACAAGTCCATGTCCGTAAGCATTGGCCTTGATCATGGGCAAAATACGCGCCTGAGGAGCGAGCTGCTGCACACGCTGCCAATTGCGCGCTAAGCGCGCCCAATAAACTTCCAGCCGTGTGTGTGCACGCATGATTTAGTGGGCCGAAGGATTCAATGTACGCTGCTGCATCTTCGCTTGGGCTTCCATGATTGGGAATTCATCAAACTCCCTTTCAAGCACGCGCAAGTAATTCACAGCTGAAGGAGCGATCAACTTCACGCTGGGCTTCGCTTCTTCGCCGAGGAGACGCGTCTCGTCTTCAAAGTAACGCCAGAACGGGAAGCTCGACACGAGGTCACGCGCTTGATTGAAGTCACGCTCGAGGAATGGTTGTTGCACGAAGAGGATCACATGCCATGGGCCCATGAAACTAAAACGAGTGGTCTCATGAAGCACATTCCCCAGCTGCAAGAAGAAATCATTGAAGCATGGAGTGTAGTGATAACGATTGCCGGTTTTCTTTTTGATGAGATTCATCAACGGCGTCAAACTCACCAAAACCACTTTCTCGCTGGCTTCAATTTGGTGGTGATGCAAACGATCCAAGTGATCAAGCGCATCCCAGATCGGGCGCACTTGCATTTGCGGACGTGGCATATCGCGAGTCATGCGCCAGCGACGGAAAGCCCCTGTCAGCATTTGGCCCATGAGATCCCAAGGGAACTCGAGCAAACGCTCTTGATCCACTTCCACATAAACGAGCATTTCCGGATGAGTCGCTCCGCCGTGCAGGCGAAGTTCAACGGGCTCATTATCAAAGAGATCGCGCACCACTTGCCAGCCCATATCAATGGCGAAAGGCTCGATGCCTTGAGTGCAGTCTTTGCCAATCCACAAACCAGGCAAAGCAAGCCA
>JBEIPE010000220.1:0-5004 GCA_040377215.1 Halobacteriovoraceae bacterium | reverse complement strand
TTCAAAGGCCTTCATCGCTCATTGAAAATGCCCGTGGAAGAAGCTTTGCGCCTTCTCAAATCTGAAGGTCATCAATTCGACGCCATCATATCTGATCCACCGAGTGCATCAAGCGATGGCAACAAACGCACCTCGGCCTTACAAGCTTACGAGAAACAGTGGGGCGATCTGCAAGATCTTCTCGCGCCAAAAGGCTGGCTCTTGAGTTTCTTAAACACACACACCGTGTCTCCTGCAAAATTCGATGCGCACCTGAAAGGCCTTCCGGGCAATCGTTTGAAAATTTCAAAACGCCTGGGTCTGAAGGACGACTGCCCGACCTTCAAAGGCTTTCATGAAGGCAATTACCTGAAAGGAACGCTGTGGGTATGATCGAAGTCACCGGTCTCTCCAAAACATTCAAGGTCTCGACGAAAGAGCCAGGACTCATGGGTTCTTTGCGCGGTCTCGTGAATCGTAAGTACGTCACCAAAGCCGCGCTCCAAAACGTCTCACTCAAAGTGCAGCAAGGTGAAATGGTGGGTCTGATCGGGGCCAATGGCGCCGGTAAAACTACACTCGTAAAAATACTCGCGGGCATCATTCACCCAACGGAAGGCCAAGTCAGTGTGCTCGGCTTTAATCCCTGGGATCGTAACGATCAACTCCGTCGTCAGATGGCGCTGATCATGGGCCAGAAAGCGCAGCTATGGTACGACCTACCGGCGCTTGATTCCTACATGCTTTTGAAAGAGATCTATCAAATTCCCGATGCGCTCTATAAGCAGCAGATTGAATTTCTCTCCGATGTGCTCCAGATCAAAGACCAGCTCAAAGTCCAAGTGAGAAAACTCTCCTTGGGTGAACGCATGAAAGTCGAACTCATGGGCGCCCTTCTGCATCGTCCGAATGTGGTTTACTTGGATGAGCCGACCATCGGTCTTGATTTGATGGCGCAAAAGGCCGTCCGCAAATTCCTAAAAGACTATCAGCGGGAATTCAAGCCTATCATTCTTCTGACGTCTCACTACATGGAAGACATCAAAGAGCTTTGCCCGCGGGTGGTGCTGATTAAATCCGGCGGACTCATTTATGACGGTGCGCTGACCACCATTCAAAAACAATTCGGTGAGCGCAAAAAGCTTGTTCTCACCCTTGAAGAGAAACTCACCGCCCTACCGGAGTTCCCAGCGGAGCTCGGTCAATTAGAGATGAGTGAGAACAAACTCAGTCTCACCACGTCTCGAGCACAACTGAATAGCGCGATGGATTTCTTGCTCAAGAAGTTCCAGCCCCAAGACGTCACCATTCAAGACCCACCCATCGAAGAAGTCATCGAGGACTTCTTGCAGAAAGGACGGGCATGAGCTGGCCTGCACGCGTGGTCTCCACTGAGCTTCGCAAGATCCTCGCCTACCGCTCTGATTTCTGGGTGAACTTTCTCGGCCAAACCATCATCCAGCTCTTTATTGCACGCGCCTTGTGGCAGTCGATTTTTGAGAGCAATGGCCAAACCGAGATCGGTGGCTTCACCCTGGGCCAGATGACTCTTTATTATTTGCTCGCGCCCCTCACCATTAAGATCCTCATGGGTGAGAACATCGGATTCCTCTCACGGGAAATTTATGACGGCGGACTCAACCGTTACCTGGTGTGGCCTTTGCCACCGATCGGTTACAAGCTGCTCACCTATCTCACCTACTCGGCGTTTTATACCGCTCAACTGGCGCTGCTCTACACCCTGGGTCGCTTTCTGCTGGATGATCGACCATATGAAATAAGCGAGTTTCTGCGTCTTATCGCAGGCCTTGGTTACATCCTCGTCGCAGCCATCGGTTATTTCTGCATGATGTGTCTATGCGAGCTCGTGGCCTTCTGGGCCGACAATACCTGGTCACTGGGCGTGATGCTCCGATTCGTCGCTGGATTCTTAGGTGGAACTTTCCTCCCACTCAGTTTTTATCCGGAGACTCTGCGAGAGATTATTCAATTCCTCCCGTTTGCGGCTTTTATTAGTGGGCCAGTGAATCTCATTCTCGGCCGCTCGACTCCTCTGGAGGCGCTGCAATCCTTTATCGTCATGCTGGTATGGTTGCCGATTTTGGGCCTAGCGGTGCGCGCCCTGTGGAAGAAAGGTAACTTGCAATATACCGGAGTTGGGATGTGAGATACCTGCGCCTCTATCTCCACTTTTTACGCTTCTCTTTTAGCCGCGCCATGGAGTTCCGCTTAGATTTCTTTTTTAAGATCATCATGGACTGCATGTTCTACGTGGTGAACTTGGGCTTCTACAAAATCCTCTTCCTCACCACTCCTATGCTTGCTGGTTGGAGTGAAGACCAAACGATGGTGTTTGTTGCGAGCTATCTTCTGGTGGATGCGCTTCACATGACCGTGTTCGCTAGTAACATGTGGATGATTCCCTTCGCCATTAATCGAGGCGAGATGGATTCTTATCTCACCCGTCCCGTGAGCACGCTTTTCTTTGTGTCGCTCAGAGACTTCGCTGCCAACTCCTTTATCAATCTGCTGATGGCTATTGGGATCTTTACTTACGCTCTGATGAATCTTAAAGCACCCTACACCACCGGCCAGTTGCTGTTTTATATCGGCTGCATTTTGAATGGCTGGCTGTTGCATTATGTACTGCAGATGATTTTCATCATCCCGGTTTTCTGGACACAAAGTAGCCGCGGCTTCAGTGATTTCTTTTTCAGCATGGGTGTAGCGATTGAGCGTCCGGATCTAGTCTATCGCGGAGTGCTTCGTTGGCTTCTGACTCTCGTACTTCCGTTTGCTTTGATCGTGAGTTTTCCAGCACGTTTATTCTTCGGGCCAGAAACACCACATCTCTTCTTGCATCTAGCTTTTGTCACGCTTGCCGCGTGGGGTTTTATGTTATGGTTCTGGAAGAAAGGACTAAGGGCGTATTCAAGTGCATCCAGTTAAACTCATTCGCAATTTCTACATCTGGTGGTTCATTCTGATCTTCGGAATGATGCCGCTGTTTCAAGGTCCACTGTCTCTTGAGCCTTCGCAGAATTGGCTGAAGAACTTGCAGAGCTTCATCGTGATCATGTGGAGCATCGGTGTTCTGACAGGCTTTCAATTGGTGCTAGCGAAGATCCTGCCGAAGAACTGGCGCATCGTTCAGCGGATCATGGCGACCCAATCATACTCGCGCTACACGCCGTTTGTTTGTGTGGTGGTGGTGGGGATTGCGATCAGTGTTTTAAAAATCTGGATTTAAGAAGGCCCCGCAAGAAAAGCGGGGCCTGGAATTTTTAGTTGCGATCGAGTTGGAAGGAACAGTAATTCGTTTCGTGGGACTGACCTACCCGGCTAATATAGACACCCATTTTTGAAGTATCATCTGGATCGACATCCAGGTCAAACTTCCATAGTGTACCTGAGGCCGGCGTAAGATAGATATAAGTCTGACCAGGATAATCGTTGTTCGTGTAGATGTAAGGATCTGACCATGATCCAGCAAAGTCAGTTGTCGCCACAGACACACTTTGTCCGTTAATAGTGACATTAAAGTCGGTAGGGATTCCACCTAACATAGTTTCTGCAGCTTCGTCACAAAATGCAGGAGTATTCTCGGCATCAAGTGAATATGACCCGGTAAATCCAGACGGTAGAGTCGCTGGTGTTGTATTGTCATCACCATAGTCATCTTCATCATCGATTTGGCCAGCCGTGACTTCGTAGCGACACTCGATCGACTGCCCTGAGCCGACAACGGTGAATTTTTGCTCAAAAATTCCACTGAATTCAATACCATCGTCTTGAACGTCCATATCTACTGCAAATATCCCCCGCGCTTTAACAGTCGTATCTCCCTCACCGAAATCTTCCGTGAATGTGTAGTTGCTGATCATGTTAAATGACTCAGAAGTAATAATTTTGTCTCCTGGCAACTCATCACTGGCGGCTTGTTCACAATCATTGCCCGTTTCATCTTGGCAAATACCGTCTTCATCCAATACAGACTCGTCATCGAAACTAGCCGCTTCTGTGATCTGGGCTTTATAGATCGTGGCACCGGAGACTGTTGATTTAACGATCTTAGCTTCTGCGCGAAGCTGGCCCCAGCAGTAATTAGTGTCCCCCGAAATTAACGTACTCTCAAGACTGATGGTGTCTGACTCACTAAAAGTCGCTAACTCCTCGAGAGCTTCAGTGAAGCTAGCAGAGAGTTCTGCGCTTGATGCCAGAGACGAATCAGCTTCGGTCGCTGCATCGCTCACGGTCTTTACTGCTGGCTGAGTTGCACCTGAAAGATAAACACCTGTATTAGCTGTCCGAAAGAGAATTAAAGCAGCATCATCGACATCGCTGTAGTTTCCGATGTCATTAAAACTTAGGGCATCTTCATCAACCAAGGATAAGTCCAAAACCCCACCGTTGGTCGGTGCGATGTTTTGGATGATCGCCGCCGCTTTTTCCCATGTGAAGCCTGACTCATCCGAAGTTAAATCATGGACAAAGATTTTATCTCCGCAAGCTGCTGAGCCAAGCTCAAAGTCTTTAAGCTTGAATGTGACCATCTCGCCACTTTTACAAGTGAAGACTCCGTTATCGCCGGTCTTCTTAGTCTCTCCGCCTTCCGTTTCAAGCGAGAGCCCTTTTACCGGGGCATCAATAAACTGAGATGAGATAGACTTTCCGAAACTAGAGGAGCTTGCTCCTATCCCGGAACCGCCCGCTCCACCCTTACTGCAAGCTGCACTCATACATAACAACGTCAGAAAAGCAGTTGTGCTTTTATTCATCCATCACCTCCATGGTTTCATTAGAAGGTTTCGGAAGAGCGACGGCTTCTTTTAGACAATAATTCTGGATTTAAGAAATATTAAGATCGAGGTTGCCTTAAAATGCGCGGATTTTGCCGGTGAGAATATCCCAAAACATTCTGAAATCTCCCATCAACGAATAGATAGGATGCTTGAAAGTCGCGGGACGATTTTTCTCAACGATGAAATGACCGTACCAAGCAAAGCCGTAACCTAGAACTGGGAC
>JBEIPE010000051.1:0-12191 GCA_040377215.1 Halobacteriovoraceae bacterium | reverse complement strand
CCCACAGGAATTGATATTCGCCGTGGTACGCAGCTCGAATGTATCGCCTGCACTCAATGCATCGATGCTTGTGATGACATCATGAACAAACTTAAAAAGCCGGTAGGTTTAATTCGTTATACCTCAGAAACTGAATTGCGTGGAGGCGTTCGCAAAATCATAACTCCACGCTCAGTGGTCTACCTCATCGCGGCAGTGGTTTTTGTTTCGAGCTTTGTCTTGTTCTTCCGCAATAGCACACATCTTAATGTTGTCATGTTGCGCGGCCAGGGGAGCCCATTTATAGTGAGTTCTGATTCATTAGTTACGAATCATTTTACTGTTCGGCTGAAGCATCAGGGTGGTCGCCATTTTGAAGTCGAATTGCAATCGCAAGACCCGGATGTGCGTGTTACGCAACCGATCAGCCCATGGACAATTAAACAGTCCGAAGTGAAGAACGTCGTCTTCTTTCGGTTCCATGCCAAACAACTTGTGAACGGATCAAAAACGATTCGCATCAATCTTTATGACCACCTCTCTGGGAGCGTGGTCGCAACCAAGGAGGTCCATCTTGTTGGGCCAGTTGAATAATTTCTTTCCCTGGGTTTCACTGCTCGCCGGGCTTGGTGGTAGTCTCCACTGCGTAGGAATGTGTGGTGGCTTGGTCACCGCCACATGCGATCGTAGTGCCGATATCGCTCGCTATCAAGTTGGGCGCTTACTTGGTTATCTCAGCCTGGGCGCCGTTGCAGGTTTCGCGGGTGGTTTCTTGAGCTTTGAGTCTGCTCCGACATGGCTCAAACTTCTTCCCAGTTTTCTCGTGGGGGGAATGTTTATTTTCTGGGGCATTAAAAGCTATCGTGGCCAGAAAGCCGAACTGCCGCTGCCTAAATTTCTTCACCGCAGCTATCAGTATTTATGGAGAAGAGTTTACCGCAAAGCTTTGCTCACCGGTTTCATTTCCATTCTTCTTCCATGCGGTCTGCTCTATGGAGTGATCGCGGCGACGATTGCGCTGCAGAGTCCATGGACAGCGATGCTAGGTATGTTTGCTTTCTGGCTTGGAACTTTACCGGCCATGGTGGCAGCGCCAGGTCTGGTTAAACGAATTCTTCGCCCTTTGGGCCAGCATCGCCCTAAGGCCTATGCCCTAGTACTGATGACGGTGGGAGTTTTTACGATTGGTGTAAGAGCGGCGAATCAGCTGGAGATGAGTCATAAACCGGCCTCAGTGAAAGCTAAGCATAGCTGTCACTGAAACCGGTCTAGCATTTATTTCTGAAGAGCGAGCATCACTTCGCGGCAAACCTTCGCGGCCATGCACGCGGAGTTGTTGGTCGAATCGAGCATCGGTGCGAGTTCGTTGATATCCGCGCCGATGAAATTCTTGCGATTCAAAATCTTCAAGATCTTCATGAAGCCGTGGAAGTCTTCGCCGCCCGACTCTGGCGTTCCAGTGCCCGGCATATAGGCCGGATCAAAGAAATCCAAATCAAGCGTCAAGTAAATCGGACGATCATCAGGAATCGCTTCGAGCTTCTCGCAGCACTCTTTAAGCGACGTCATCAACGTGCCGTTCTCTTTCATCCAATTGAACTCTTCCCGTGGGCTTGAGCGGATGCCGTACTGAATGAGCGTGTTCTTTGGCGTGAAATGATCGAGCACACGACGAATGATCGAGGCGTGCGAGTATTTCTCTTCCAAGTAACCATCACGAAGGTCAGCGTGAGCATCCAAATGTAAAAGCACCATATCTGGGTACTGTTCCATATGGCGCACGATTGGCCCATAAGATATCGAGTGCTCACCACCCAAGACGATGAACTTGATCTTGTCTTTTTTGAAGTTCAAGTCCTTGGTCATCTCCATCCAGAATTCATTGGTGATGTGCCACTTCGATGGATAGATCGGAAGATCACCCATGGTCACGAAGTTGTAGTCTTGCGTGTCCTTGTCCAAATACGGCGAGTAGTCTTCTAAACCATACGAGGCTTCGCGAAGCGCACCTGGACCGAAACGTGCACCAGGACGAAAGCTGGTGGTGCCATCAAAACAAAATCCCACCAAGTGAGTGGTGTTGGAGAAGATCGCTTGAGCGTACTGCGTGCCGATGAACGGACGGGCACTTTCAAGACCTTCAATTTCGCGTAAAAGTTTTTGTTCCATACTTATTCCTGACCAATGGTCTTTTTGTGGAAGTTTGAAAGACTGAAAGCCGAGCGATGCCACTCAGTATTGTACCATTTCAAATCACGTTCGATCTTAGACATCGATGCTAAGCGCTCTGGATTCAAATCCGTCGGGCCGTATTTCTTCGAAGAGAAGCCCCAGGTCCAAAACACTCCTGGATAAACGAGCATCGGCGCTGTGAATGACTTCACGATCGGGAAGATCTTGCGCATGTTATTGTAGATGTCCTTCACGCCCCACTCATCCAAGAAAGGATTCTCAGTTTGGTTGAGCATGATGCCTTCTGGTGTCAGCGCATTGTACACATCCGCGTAGAACGCATCGGTGAACAACGCCGTGGCGAAATCCACAGGGTCAGTCGAGTCGATGACGATGATGTCGTACTCAGACTTGGCTTTCTTGATGAAAGCGAAACCATCCTGACAGAGCACGCGAACACGTGGATCGCTCAAGCCAGATGTACAATCAGGGAAATACTTTTTCGACACTTCAATAACGCGCTCATCGATCTCGACGAGATCAATGCGTGCGATGTCTTTGTGTTTCACAAACTCGCGCACCACACCGCCATCACCGCCGCCGATGATGAGAACGTTCTTGCACTGGCGCGACACCATGTAAGGGATGTGGGAAACGACTTCGTGATACACGAATTCGTCCTTATCCGAGACCATAGTTTTGCCATCAAGCAGCAGCAAACGGCCGACAGCTTCGGTATCGACCACGTCGATCTGTTGGTACTCACTCTTCTCAGAATGGAGGTGGGCATTGACCTTAAAGCCCATAGCAAAAGTGTTGCGGAATGATTCTTCAATCTTCCAGCCTTCAACCAACATGGAGTGTCCTTTGGAGCATAATGTTAAGTGCCCGTCGTTATACTGAAAAATGCCTTTTTTTTGAAGGGGAATCTCGGGTACGATAAGCGCATTAAGAGGGACAACACATGTACATCATCACCGGCGCCGCGGGCTTTATTGGAAGCGTTCTCGTTCATCATTTCAATCAGTTAGGGATTACTGATCTCTTGCTGGTGGATGTGATGGAAGACGGCGACAAGTGGCTCAACCTGCGCGATCTGAAATTTGCCGGGATTATTTATCCCGACGAGCTGTGGGATCACCCGATTTGGAGCAAGCCGACGCAGATCAAAGGTGTGTTTCACATGGGCGCGATCTCAGCGACCACGGAAATGGATATGGATCTTTTGTACGATAACAACACAC
Source organism: Halobacteriovoraceae bacterium (assembly GCA_040377215.1). GTDB lineage: Bacteria > Bdellovibrionota > Bacteriovoracia > Bacteriovoracales > Bacteriovoracaceae > UBA6144. Next base: position 8,796 of record JBEIPE010000051.1, on the reverse strand, counting down.
TTTACACCAACTTGTTGTTCGAAACTTGTGCGCGCAAAAAAGTTCCTTTGGTGTATGCGAGTTCGGCCGCGACTTACGGAGATGGTGAGCAAGGCTACGCCGATGATCACAAAGCGTTGCCGAAGTTGAAGCCCCTGAATAAGTACGGTTGGTCCAAACAACTCAGCGATGAGTGGGTGTTGAAGCAAACCAAAAAACCACCTTACTGGTTTGGCGTGAAATTCTTCAACGTGTTTGGCCCGAACGAATATCACAAAGGTAAAATGAGCTCGGTGGTTTACCACGGCTTCAAGCAAATCCAAGCCGAGGGCGAAGTGAAACTCTTCAAGTCCCATCGTGAAGGCTACATCGATGGCGGACAGAAACGAGATTTTGTGTACGTGAAAGATATCTGCCGCGCGATGGTTGAACTCATGGCCGCCGGAAAAAAGAAACCAAGCTTGAGTGGCATTTACAATCTCGGCACCGGCGAAGCCCGCACGTTTGCTGATCTCGCACGAGCGACTTTTGCTGGTATGGGGAAAGAACCGAACATCCGCTACATCGACATGCCGGAAAATCTTCGCGCTCAGTATCAGTACTTCACGGAAGCGGACATGGCGAAATTCAAAAAAGCGCTTCCGAAGTTTAAGTTCATGGGACTAGAAGCGGCGGTGGGGGATTACGTGAAGAAGCATCTCAATACGAAGCATCCTTACTTAGGAGTCTAAGATGGCCGGCGGAAAAAAAATCGACGGCTTCAAAGCTGCGCTGGAACTGCTTCAGCATCTCGATCTCGCCGCTCAGCAGACGCTCATCGCGGATATGGCCCGGCAAGATCCTGAGATGGCGATTCGTCTCAAGTCTCAGCTCACCACTTTCGACGATCTTCAGTATCTCACCGTCAGCATGATGGGGAAGCTGTGGCCCGAAACCCATATCAATGACTGGGGGCTGGCGTTACGTGGCTCATCCAGCGAAGTCAAAAATCATATTCTCTCGCTCTTATCAAAAAACAATCGCGCGGATGTCGATGAACTCCTGAGAGGCAAGCCGCGTCCGTTGAGTGAAGTCATGGAAGCGCAGACACGCATCATGGACGTGGTGCTGGCGATGAAGGCCAAGGGCGAGATCGTGCTCTCGAAAGATAAAAGCGAGAAGTACGTATGAAAATTCTTGGCGTTCTCATCATCGGTGTCTTGATTGGCGTAGGTATAATGTCGGCACTCAAAGATAATAAAGCACCCGCTCCGCAAGAATGGGCGCTCGATGGTGTGAAGCAAATTCAAACCCAAGGCGATGCCGCCGCTCAATTGAAAGCCGCCGAAGAATATTATGGCAAAGCGGTCGTGCTCTTTCTCGCAGGTCTCGTGCGTGAGCAACAGCGCCCTGAGGCCGTACTGGCCGAACCAATCGTGAAAGAAATCAAAGAGGCGCCGCCGCAAGAAAGCATCACAGCAGCAGAAAGTGCGGCGCTGGCGTCTGTGACCAGCTCTCAGCAACCAGTGAAAGTGGAAGCGCAGCCGGTGGCGGTCTCCGCTGCTGACAAAGCACTCAACAATCTCATCACGCACCGCAAATCACCAGTGGCGACGAAGCTCACACCTCAAGTGCGGAAGATGCGCGGCAGTTTTGAAGGCCGCTTCAGATGGGAGAATGGCCGCCATAAGGGCCGCGTGGATCATGTGGCGATGGACATGAACTTCTTCATGGAAGACGGCAAGAAGCTCATGGGCATCATCAGCATCATTCTGACTGACCCTGAGGGCAAACAGTACTCACGTTCTACAGGTAATGGTGAGAACCAAACGTTAAGACTTGTGCCAGGCCGCAAAGACCAGGTCTATCTCGAACCTGCGCCCGGAGATTTCATTTTGCTGGATATTCGCAACCCTAACCGCATGAGCGGTCCGTACTATGATCAGGGCGGGAATTATTTAGGGAAAGTCGAGATCGCGAGAAAGAACTGAGCAAAAGGTGCGAACACCCTTTGCTCAGAGAAAAAACTAAAACGATGAGCGAGACGTGAGTTCGAGACTGCGCAAGAAGTCGTTCTGAGAACGCTCGCCAGTGATCGGCTGCAAAGAGCAGTCGTCGGTGTAGACCTTGCCTTCGTAAGCATATCCGAAAACCAAATAGCTTTGCCCTACGAGAAACTGCGTACCGCAGTTGCCGCCGTCGCCGACTTCAGAGCGTGTTGTGGCCTTACGAAGACCGCGTGGCTTAAAGCTTCTTACGATACGGAAGTTTGTGATAGTGAGGCGCTCACCAGAGTCAGAGCTCAACTCGCCTGGACGTGCAGATACGACGGTACCAACGAATGCAGTTCTTGCACCTGAAAGCATTTCACGTGCCGTGCCCCATTCTGCGCATGAGCAAGCAAAAGCATTACCGACGAATAAAGAGAGAGCTACTACGAGTAGTTTCATGGATGGGCCTCCAAAAGGTTTGTTGGCCGCAATCTAGAAGAGATGCTGGGATAAGTCAGGCCGCGATTTGCGCGGTCATGGGAAACTGGAGAGTCACGGTCACGCCTTGACCTGGATTTGAAAGGATTCCACAAGTTCCGCCCCAAGCCTTGAGGGTTTCTTGAACATAATGGAGACCAGCACCGCGGCCAGCGAGCATATCTGTTTCTCGTTTATGCGCCTGCATCCCACCAGCATCATCACGAACCTGCACATGCCATGAGTTTCCACGCTGCTTAACCGTCACCCATAAAGAGAGTTGGTCTTTCTGCGCGTGAGCGATGGTGTTGCGGGCGAGGTGGAGAACAATCGAAGTAAGCTCTTCGAGGTGCGGGCCATGCCAATGGAGCTCGAGAGTCTTTTTATTTTCCTGGGCCATGCGCATGAGTAATTCTTCCCAACTGCGCTCCATAGGGTGGAGGCGTTCAATCTCTGAGCGCCACTGAGCTACTGGCAAGTGAGAGGAGGGGATGTGAGCTTCTTCAGCGGCATGAATTTGGCGAGCAAGTTGGGTGAGTCCGAGCGCATGGACGTTGGCCTTCAGCGTGTGAAGAATCAAGCGCGCTTGCTTTGAATGAGGGAGCTCACGCAGCAAGCGTAAGCATTCATCGCGGCATAAAAGGGTGAGATTCTGACTCATGGAGATTCTATCGGCATTCTCGGCAGTTATCATAAGCTCCCAAGCAAGATAGTCGGAAATAAAAGAGTAAGCGCTCACTAACAAAGGCAAAATATTCCCTCCCACGGGCGCAAGTTAGCTTATACTAATCAAAAGCAAGTCGACTCAAGGATGAGAATGACGATCAAAGTACGTCTTAAGGCCACGGAACGGCGCTCACAGATTTTAGAAATCGCTTCGCAGATGTTTGCGGAACGCGGTTTCCACGGTGTGACTACGCGAGAACTTTCTCAGCGCCTGTCGATCACCGAGCCGATCCTCTATCGTCATTTTAGTTCTAAGGAAGACCTCTGGTTGGAAGTGAAGCGTATGCATCGCTTTCCTTTCCATGAATGGGAAAAATTTGTGAATGCCTCGTCACCCTCGACGGCGCATTTTTTGTTCATCACGGGGATGCTGGTGTGGGGAATTACCCTCGGGCGTCGTCCAGGATCACTCGATCCAGTGGAACGGCACCCGCAAATCCTGCGGCTTCTTGGTCATGGCCTCTTCGAAATCGAAGGACCGCTGCGCGCGCACCAAGAGCATTTTGCTCACACCCTGCTTCCCTGGTGGATGATGTCGTTTCAGGCCGCGTGTTCATCGGGAGACCTTCATTGTGAGGAGGTCTCCGATGAGACATTATGGTTGGCCTTTGGTCAGATGCTTTCGTTGGCCCTCACAGAAGCCGGTACACCGAATGTACTGGTGAGCTGGGAGACGGAGCGCGAGCGTCTGACCCACCTCACTCGTTTCTTGTTGAGAGGCATGGGCGTGAGAGACGAAGTGGTTCGTCGTGGTTTCTCTTTCGCTAAAATGTATCAGGGCTTCCAAGATCAGCGCTCACCCTCAACCCAGCAGCCACAGCTGTAATTTCCTATCATTTCAATAAGTAAGACAGTGACAGTCAGGCTTTCGTGGCCCTGGTGTCACTGTGATTTGGTGTCTCTTTGGCCTTTCTTGAGCCTGATTTGGCACCGCGGCATTGATAACCTAGCAAGATTGCTCTTATCCAATTTTGGCATCGTTCATGCTTTAGCTATGGCACGAAGCTAAGGGCACTCAAGGATGAGTGACTTTAGAGAGGGATCTCTACCGAAGCTTTGTACATGGAAGGACTCTCGCTAAGGATTGGTGAGAGAAATAACAAAGGCCCCGAGGATTGGGACCAAGGATTTAAGGAGAACACTATGGAACAGGTACAAATCGAAGGTTTCAAGAATATGTTTCTTAACATCTTGGGCGCTGAGTTTGTGACAGAAAACGAACTCACGATCATCACTGGTGGCGACGAAATCGACGCCTTCACTCAAGAGAAACAACAACAGATGGATCTGCGTTTGAAGTCACGCAACTCTGTTTACTTGAAGAAAGTGAAATACGCTTTGGATAAAATTCACGCTGGCAGCTTCGGCGTGTGTGAAGAGTGCGAAGGCGAAATCGGCGCCTCACGTTTGGAAGCTCGCCCAACGGCCACTATGTGCATCGGCTGCAAAGAAGAAGAAGAGCGCGGTGCTCGCCAGACAGTTCACGGTCATCGCCACTCAGTTAAGTTTGCTGGCAACAATGTCATTCCGTTGGAAGGCAAGCGCAGCTGGGGCGGCAAAGAAGACATGACCGGCAACTTGAGCGTGAAAATGGGTGAGCCAGAGTTGGATGCAACGGCTGACTAGGATTTGAGCGGAAGTTCTATCACAAAACACGTCTGGGGCGCTTCACTATCAAGGTAGAGGCGCCCTCCGTGGGATTCAACGATTCCTTTCGCGATTGGAAGTCCAAGCCCGGTGCCTTTGCCAACTTCTTTGGTGGTGAAGAAAGGCTCCATGATGCGATCTCTATTCTCGGCTATGATTGATGGGCCGGAATCTTTCACGGAGATTTTAAATCTTGCCCCCTCGACAGCGACGAGGATCTGAATTTTTGGTTCACTACTTTCAACCACTGCATCGAAGGCATTGTTCAGTAAGTTCAGCAGTGCCTGGCTGAGTTGTGTCTCTCGTCCGTAGGCCACCATTGAGATGGAGGGCATGGCGACGGTGAGGTCTACTCCATTGTTTTTAAATCGTGATTCACAAAATATCAGAGTCTGCTCAATCATCTCTTGAACATTGAAAGATTTGAAATCACTCCGGGAATGATCCTGTGAGAAATTGCGCAAACCAGTGATGATGTTAGCGATTCGATCAATGGTCTTGTCTTGCTTGTCCAGAAAAGTGGTGATTGTTTCTTCTGCGAGCCCACTCGAGGTCACTTTCATACGCAAGATAGTGATGTTGCCCTTCATGATCGCAAGAGGGTTGTTGATTTCGTGGGCCATGCCAGCCGCCATTTCCCCTAGCGCAGACATCTTGGAATTATTAATGAATTGCAACCGTTGGCGTTCAATCTCTTCTTCAAGCTGTTTTTTATAGCGTAAATCAATACCTACGGTGGCGATAGCTTGCACCTTCCCATTATGATCTCTCATCATGAAAGCTCTTTGTTGGACCGGAAAAAGCTCACCCCGTTTCAGATCCTTAAAGAGAACTTCTCCCTCCCATTGACCATGACTCTTGAGTGCCGGGAGTACTGTGTTCATAAATAAATTGATGGATTCAGCAGGGAAATAATCTTTTGCCGACACGCCCTTCGTCCATCCAAGAGACAAAGCAGAATGGTTGAGGAAAATCACTTCTCCGTTTTTATTGACGAGGCCAACGATGTCGGGCGACATCTCAGCGAGTTGCTTGAACACCTTGAGCTCTTGCTCGATCTCTTTTTCTACCGTCACATCATAGTTGATGCCCATCAAACGTCGTGGCTTGCCATCGTTATCGCGGACAACGACCCCGTGACCTTTGATCATCTTTGATCCGTGCTCGGGCTTTAGCTTAAATACACTCTCGAAGAGTACACCCTTTTCGAGTGCCGTCATTACGTTCTTCTCCGCTTCTGAGATGTCGTTCGGGTCGACGGCCCGTCGCCAGTCGTCAAAGCTGTGCGTGAAGTCTTCTTTACTGATGCTATAGAGCTTGTGGAGCTGCTCGTCCCAGTTCAGGATGTTTTTTTCCACGTCCCAGTCCCACTGACCGATTCCGAGGGCTCCTAACACGAAATTCGTTTTGAATGCTTGGTCCCGAACCTCTCTCTTTAATTCCGTAATGTCTGTGATATCAGTGTGAACTCCCAGCATACGAACGGGTTGGTCTTTCTCATCGCGAACGGTATGGGCCCTCACAAGAATCGTGTGCCAACTTCCGTCTTTATGTTTAAATCGTGAGGTGTGGCCGTAGGGAAGTCGTTTGTTCCAGTGGTTTTCAAGTACTGTTTGAGTATTCGCAAAATCATCGGGATGAATGAGGTTTTTCCAAGTTTCATAGCCATCGGGCAATTCAGCGACCCCGTAGCCGAGCATGGTTTTCCAACGAGCACTGTAGTAGACAATGTTCTTCTTGAGATCCCAGTCCCAAAAACCATCGGAACTTGCCTCTTGAATGAGCTCAAGAGTGTTCTTGGTCTCAGTTATTTTGAGATTCGATTGATGAAGGAGGTTGATGTTTTGAAAAATACCGTAAACGCGTTTAACTTTACCATTCTGTATGTCCACTTTGCCGATAGATCTTACCCATATCACCTCACCATCTAATCTTCTGATTTGAAAGTTTTCATCGAAGGGTATGTTGTTTTGTATTAGTCTTGAAAAGACTTGGGTAATCCTTTCGCGGTGTTCATCAACATAAAATGCCAGTCCTTCGCTTACAATAGGCTTGTATACCTTAGGATCGGTTCCATGGATTCGATGGGTCTCGTCCGTCCAAAATACTGTCTGTGAATCGATGTCAACTTCCCATCCGCCGATCATGCCGACAGAGTTTGTCTGTTCGAGCAGGGACTGTGTTCGCTGGAGTGCTTCATTAAGATGATTTGCGTCATTCGTAGTCTTCGCCTGCAGGCAAATGGAAGTAAAAAACTGACTTATGAGCTGCCACCCTGCTTCAGACATGAGCAACGGTCCAACACCACCAAGAGTGATCATCCCAAATGTTTGTTTGTTGTGCCTTAAGGGAACATAAATGGTGTCGGCCAACTTAAAAGAATGGGTTTTAGATTTGTATTCGTCGGCATCTAGTGTCGGGGGCTCTCCTTCATAAGCAAGCCAGTGTACGCTCATTCCTTTATCGAAATATCCAAAAGCACCACTCTGCGCCCTGAAGGTTGAGGTAAGTGAATTGATACATTTTTGATGCAGGAGTTGAGGTGAGTCGTGGAATGTTTCAAGCTGTTCAGTCAGAACACTCAAGAGCGTTAGCAGTATTTTATCAATTGCAGCTTCGTCGTTCTTTATGAGGTGAAGCACTAGATTTGCAGCATCTCTGTTAATTTTTTGGCATAGAAAGCTAGTTCGCCCTGTTCGCGGGTGATTGAGCCAAAGAGCGTGAGTACCTGTATGATGACTAGTTAACCATGATCGAAATTTTTTGTTTTCTTCTGAATCGAGAATTTCCCAGATATCAATTGAAGGAAGACCCTCGCAAAACTTATTCCATCCAGCTGAAGCGGAGAGAGTGTTCAATTTGAGGTCTAGAGCAAGATATAATTGCGCAGAGGAGGCGAGGTTGATGTTGAGAGGAAAATCCATGGACCATTTTATCAAAAAATGGGCCATGGATAGTAATTAAAATATCAGATTACAAGAGTCGACAATTCCTGAACCAAAGCCTGGGAGCGTTTTACGAAAGCCTCTTTATTGTCTGACGATAAGCCTTCACTCGACAAAGTTGCCATGTCTTGCACATGAGTCACAAGCTTCTTGGCCAAATCTTTCTTCACTCCGCCTTCCCAGAGCTTCCAAGCATTCTGGACGAGAGGGTTCGTCGGGTTAATAACCAGTGTCTTCTTGAGCGGCATGTTGAAACCGTTACCCATGGATTTCGTCATCTGCTGAAAACGACGCATCTGTTCATCGACCTTGAAGTAGCCTGCGGCCGTGGCGTTCTTAAGGCCCTTCACTTCCACATCGAGAGTCTCTGGCTTGGCTTCGAGCGCTTCTTTGAAGAAGTCACAGATCTTCAAATCATCGGCTCCAGCCGGGGCGGTTTCAAGGAGATTTTCAATTTCTGTTTCGACCGTAGAGAACTTGTATTTCTTTTCTCCTTGCGGTTGCATTTCACAGTGCTGGGTAAAGTGCGGATCAATCATTTGATCAAGGCCGATGGCCTGAATACCTTCCTGCATGAGTTGACGACGAAGTCCTTCATCACCGGTTTGCATGTCGTGAGTGAGGATGGTGTCGACGAGTTTCGTCTTGTAAGCCTCCGGGATGGCCGTGATGTATTCTTCCAGTGTCACGAGCTTGTTATCAGAGTTCTTGAAGAGCACTGAGCCGCGTGCCACTTCATCAAACTTTGGATCAGAGATACATCCATACTTCACGAAGAGCCCGATATCTTCCCAGACTTTCTCAAAACGTTCGCGATCAGAATTCGCGAGTTTCTTGATGCCTTCCGCGACTTTCTTCACCACGTAGTTGGCGATCTTCTTCACGTTTGGATCACCCTGCAATGCTGAGCGCGATACGTTCAGCGGAATGTCCGTCGAATCCATCGCACCTTTTAAGAGCGTGAGGAAATCCGGCAAGACATTTTTCACAGAGTCAGAAACGAAAACTTGTTTGCAGTAAAGCTTGATGCCTTGTTCTTGCATCGGCTTTTG
>JBEIPE010000222.1:0-4924 GCA_040377215.1 Halobacteriovoraceae bacterium | reverse complement strand
GCCCCCAGTAGAGGTGTCCTCTTGCAGTTGATCAATAGCACCAGAAAGTTCCTCCGCAGGCAAAGTCGCTCCCGGAGTATTGATCTTTTCTATGGTTTCTTGCGCCGCTTTTTTCTCGTTGGCCGCTTGGCCGGCCAAGTCAACAGGGGCGGGCTCAACTTTTATCCCGGGAGAACCGGCGGGTTTGGTGGGCATTCCCTGCTCTGGAATATTAAAAGTATTCGTCTGAGTATCAGCGATGGCCTTAGAGGAGAGCCGTCTGAAAAGTTGGCCCTTCTCTTTGACGCGTTCAATGATTCTCCAGGCGAGTTGATCCGTTAGCGCGTTAAAATCTTTAGCGGAAAGAGTATCTGCCTGCTCCAGCCATCCCCTTGAGTACTTCAGCACCCTTTGCATCTTGTTGTACTGCTGGGCTTTTTCACCATTAAGGTTCGCCCGTTGAACAGGAGTAAGCGCCAAGAGGCCTTCCCTTTGGAAGTTTTCTAAATCAGCAGCGAGAGCTTCTAAAACCCACATGGAGAAAGGGTTATAAACAGCCCGCCCATTGGCGATGTTGTTTTTGATTCGCTCTAGAGTATGACTGCCCACTTGAAATTGTGAGGTGGGATGAGGCCATTCTAGAAGAGTTTTATAAACTTCAGATTTAAGAAGAAAGAAGGTCTGATCTTTTTGCAATGGACCCAGGCCACGGTTGATCTGTTGAGCGAGCACGATCAAGCGGACTTGCTCTTGGTTTTCTTTGAGGCTGTTCTTCAAGCTGTCGAACAACAACTTGAATTCAAGAGGAGAGCGATCATTCACGATCGTAAAATCTTTATTGAAAGCGAGAGCACTTGAGCAGGTGAGCAACAAGCTCAGAGTAAAAATACGTCTCATGGCGAACTCCGTACGGGAGCTGGAGCTTTGAGAGTATCGCTGTCGCTTCCCGGATTTCCTTCAAGCACGAATACGTCTTCGCGCAGGGGAAGTAGGATGCGTCCGTCCATGTCGATCAGGTTGGTGACACGCTCAAGCTCACTCTTAACGGTGATTCGACCAGAGGGCATTTCCATAAGGGCAGCTTCGGTCTGACGAATGTTGAGTTTGCGATCTTCTGACATAGTTTTTACAAACCACAGTCTGTTATTAGACCCGCAAATCATTTGCCCAAGATCATTGTCAGAAACCCGGTAAACCGTCGTGAAACCACCGAGGCTAGGAGAATCTTTCCAGGCCTGGACCATGATCGTCGTTCCGCGATTGGTGTCATCGTAAGAGAATTCACCCATCACAATCATGTTGTCGCGACGACACAGCTCAAGACGAGTGCCGCTGACTTCAGACTTACGCACAACAGTCATTTTCTTTTCGACCAAGTTCCAAGCGAGGAGGGCCGAGAAACCCTTGTCGTTAACGTCTGAATACAAAATAGTTTCAGGATTCAGCATCACAACTTCAGGGAAGAAGAATCCGTTGCTCTTTTTTCCTAAGCGAATGACATGGTGACGATCAGGGGTGCGCAAAAACTGAACGTGAATGACTTTCTCTTTTGGATCGAACCAAGTGAGCCATTCGTCATCTAAGTGAAGCCTTGGTGTGCGGCCCCGTCCGACTTTCGAAAATTGAGTCCCGTTGAAAGGCCCGACCATAATGTCGTTCACCTTGTTGAGGTCCATATCTTGATGCCACTGAGCTTCGACTTCAATCACCATTTTTCGGCGAGCTTCAGATGAAGTCACGGCGTAGTTTGTGCCTGGTGGATTCGTGAGAACATCCACCGTCTTAAAACTTGTGGACATGCTGAGCGCCCCTGAGCGCTTTTGCGAATAAGTGTAGCGGCCATCTTGGGTCATGAAGCGGATATTTTCTAGTGACTGTTTTGCCGCAAATTTTGGCAGCTCAATGCGGGCCACGCTGGGAAGTGCCCAGGCAAGCAATGTCGACATCAATACAATTTTAGTAAATCGCATAGAGAGTCCATTGTTTAACAGGGTGGTGGTACTGATACGTTTTTACTGCTGAATAAATCGAGCTCCATGAAATGAGTCGAGGAGCATGAATATTGTCCGCCGCGGAACGTGTGATCAGTGCCGCTCTGTCGCCTTCGCTTACGATGCCATCGATGATGAACGGAAGTGGCGAGCATTGATTGAAAGTGACTTTTTTGAAGAAGCCAGGCTGCAAATCTTCAGCACAGCCGATGCCGTGAAGAATGCCTTTCGGATTGGCCTTAAAGAACTCTTTCATCCCCGGCAACGTATTCACGATTTTCATTTTTCGTTGCGCATCTTTCTGCAAGATATAAGTTTGGCTGTATTTCTCATTCATGAGATCAGTAGGGAAGTAGTCGAGCGGCAGACCTTCTTTTACCTTAAGACCTTTGAGCTCTTTCTCGTTGTGTATAATTTTGTATGAGCAGCGTCCCATTCCACAGTTATTCTCATCAACGATAATTTGGCAGCCATAGCGATACTTCAAAATATTCGGGTTCCAATCAGCTTTCTTAACGATCTCGCACTTGGCATCCTTCGCCGCACCTTTGGTACGGAACAGTATTTCATTCACGACAGTGGTGAGTGAAGCGGTCGAGGAGGCATAATCACCAAAGAATACCGGCAGACATTTTTCAATGTTTTCGACGGGATCTTGGTAGCACATCGAAGCCTTCCAAACTTCTTCGTTGTCATATTTTTTATTAAATTCGAAAACGGTTCCTGCTGAAAGAACAGAGCAGAATCCTTGGAACGATCCTACGGGCTGCTTCTCAATATGGCGGAGAACGCGGGCCATGTTAGTGATGCCCATCTGATCACTGTAGCGTGGGCAATCGTCGTATTCAGCATTGAGTGATGAGTAATTCAGGGCGAGAGACAAGTGATCACAGCGTGGCTGAGGCGCAAGACCCGAGTTTTCATGGCTTCCCCAGAAACAAGCCTCTTGCTCAAGTCGTAGTTTGCGCACGCATTCTTTAAGAACCATAGGAGACCATACGGTCTTACCGAGGGCTTCTTGGCAGATATCTTTGATGTAGATGTCGGGTTTGGTCTTCTCCACAACTTTAGAAAAGAAGTTGGTAGCAAAAAATTCTGAGCAAAAAGATTTTGAGTTATCGGCATTGCTGCAAAAATTTCTAAGGAAGTCTTGTTGAACATCGCTGAGTTTGCCGCGCAAAATTTTCCCGATGGCTATGCGTGAGTCCTCGGCTTTTTTTCGACGGAAATCAGCCGCTGGAACAGTTGATCCTTGCGCTGTTTCTTGCAAGAGTTCGTGAATTTGGCACCAGTAAGGTGTTTTGCTATCGCTGAGCCAAGTCAGATAGGTCGACTCACACTGCTCGATGTTACTAGGAATTTCAAAGTTCGTTTCACGGATGGTTTGGTCCATGACCTTGATTTGAAATTTTGAAATCAAGGCACCGGCTTCTGGGCAGGCCTGCAATACGGATTTGTTTAAGAAGTCCTGCTTAGGAACCACTGCCGTGATGTTTTGCTCTTGTTTGTTCTGGTATTGGACAAACACCCGTTCGACCTTGCCCTCTTTCGTTTTGAGCAGATCTGCGATGAGTGTGTTGTAAAAGGCACAGCGGTCCTTGCTCGCCAATTTGAGATAGGACGATGGTGAATTGAGAATCAGCGAGTTCATGAAGTCGGGATCTATGTCGACCTGCTGAACGTCTTTGATATCCGCGAGCGTTTGTGGGGCCTTCGCTAGTTCTTTGGCCTTGGCATCAAAACGCTGCTCATCGAACGAAATGATTTTTTCGAAACTCTCGTAAACGCCAGGGTACTTGGACGTTTCTGGGGCCTGAAGAGGAGTAGGGATGGATTGAGCAAAAAGAAGAGATGGCGCAAGGAGCGCCATCCCTAGAAAGCATTTAAAGAACGGATTTTGCGAGCAGTGAGGCCACGTCTTCAACTTGTAGGTTCTCCGTGGTTTTAACTGTGCCCTTAGACGAGTTGAAGTTAATCATACAATACGAGCATGAAGTGGCAAGTTTCGTAGAAGAGACTTCACCAATTTGCTCCAGACGATTTTCCGCCATGTGGTGTCCTTCAGGAAGTTCGTACCACATGTTACCGCCGCCCATTCCGCAGCACTGAGCTTTGTCTTTGTTCTTTTCCATTTCCTTGAGCTTTAGGCCCGGAATGCTATTCAAAAGATCACGAGGAGCATCGTACTCACCATGGTGACGGCCCAAGTAGCATGGGTCGTGGAACGTGATGTCTTCGTTGATCTCACGGTGAGGAAGCAGCTTACCTGTGCGCACCAGCTCAGCGAGCAATTCAGTGTGGTGGAGGGTTTCAAACGCCCCATCATCGAACTTGGCGTATTCTTTGCCGATGGTGTGCAAGCAGTGGGGGCAATGTGTTACTACTTTGCCGAATTCATACTGGCGCATATTGGCGATATTTTCGATGGCGATCTCGTAGAATGAGTACTCATCACCGAAACGACGAACTGGATCGCCGTTACATTTCTCCGTTTTGCCCATAACTGCAAAGCTCACCCCAGCTTTCTTGAGGAGGGCCACTGTGTCTTTCACAACTTTTTGGTTAGAGCCATCGTAAGAGCCTGCGCAACCGACGTAGTAGAGGAAATCTACTTTTTTGCCGGCTTCGATTACAGGAACATCAATTCCTTGTGCCCAATTGAAACGGTCTTCCTGAGCGATACCCCAAGGGTTACCGTTCTTTTTGATCTTGTTAACTGCATCCGCAGCTGCTGGTGGAAGATCACCAAGCGTGAGCGCCTTGTAGCGCTTGAGATCCATGATGATCTGAACGTGCTCAATATTCGAAGGACACTCTTCCATGCAAGCGCCACAGGTGGTGCATGAATCGAGTTCATTGGCCGCGTAGATAGGGTTTTCCCACAAGCTGACGTTTTCACCGGGATTCGCAACGAGAGTGTCGCGCATTTTCGTTACGATGGTTTTTGGGTCAAG
>JBEIPE010000373.1:0-2516 GCA_040377215.1 Halobacteriovoraceae bacterium | reverse complement strand
CCGCCGAAATCACCAAACGTTTGCACGCTCATCCGAATATCAAGGTGGTCGCCGCTGAAGCGGGCGATCCTCTGGCGCTCATGCGTGAACTGGAATGCCAGCATGTGATTGTGGCGACAGGCCCTTTGACCACCACACCCCTTGAAGAGTGGATGGTGGCGAACCTCGGCGCGGAAGATATTTACTTCTACGACGCCATCGCACCAGTGGTGGATGCGGATACGCTCGATTATTCAAAACTTTACTACAAAGACCGCCACCGCAAACCGGATGAGCGCGCCGATTACTTGAACGCGCCCATGAACAAAGAGCAGTACGACTTGTTTGTCGGCGAGCTCGCCAAAGCCGAAAAAGTTCCGCCGAAAGATTTCGAAGACTGGAAATTCTTTGAGAGCTGTTTGCCCATTGATCTCATGGCCGAGCGTGGTCCTGAAACCGCACGCTTTTCGTGCATGAAACCCATTGGCCTTGAGCTGCCAGATGGCAGTGAACCTTGGGCCGTGGTGCAACTTCGTAAAGAGAATCTCGCCGGAGCGGCCTTTAACTTGGTCGGCTTTCAAACACGTCTGACCTACAAAGAGCAGGTGCGTGTCTTCCGGATGATTCCAGGTTTGGAAGAGGCCTCGTTCATTCACTTGGGCTCATGTCACCGTAACTCATTTCTCAACAGCCGCCGTCTTTTGAACCACAGCATGACCAGCAACAAGTTCCCAGAGCTGAGCTTCGCCGGCCAAATCACCGGTGTTGAGGGCTACACTGAGTCAGCATCCATGGGCCTGTACGTAGCAAGTCAGCTCTTGTTCCGTATTCAAGGCAAGCCGGAGTTGTCATGGCCGGTGGAAACAGGGATCGGCGCCTTAGTGAACTACGTCATGACCATCGAGAAACCGACGCCGTCCAACATCAATTTCGGCCTTTTGCCGACAATTGAGATGACCAAAGAGCAGCGAAAGTCAGGTCCGCGTAAGAAAGTTCGCAAAAGTTTGGCCGCGGCCCGTGCACGAGAGGTTTTCGAGTCGTTCCGGGTTCAGCTATAATTTAGGCAGAACCTTCTAAACTGCGAGCTTTTGTGGCCGGTGTTTTCTTCGTCATTATGGCCAGCATGCTTTGGGCCATCGATACTCTCATCCGCTATCCGTTAGTGGAAAAGGGCATTGACCCCACCGTCATCGTGTTCTTCGAGCACGCCATTCTCACCATCATGTTCTTGCCGCGTCTGTTCTCCGGACTCCCACGCATCGGTGAACTCAAGTTCGGTGATGCTTTTGGATTCCTCGTCATTGGTGCGGGTGGTTCTGCACTTGCCACGGTCGCCTTCACCGGCGCGTTTATGTTCCTCAATCCATCGCTGGTGATTCTGTTGCAGAAATTCCAACCGGTGATCGCTGTCATTTTGGCGTGGATCATTTTGAAAGAACCGATCCCACGACCGTTTTTGTTCTGGGGTGCCGTTTGTATTCTCGGTGCGGTCTTAATCAGTGCACCCGATGTGGAAAAAGTCTGGATGCTCGTGCGCACTGATCCGAGTCGCCTGGCCTCGGACGCGGCCGTTCAAGGTTACGGCCTGGTGGGCATTTCAGTTCTTGGTTGGGGCGCGAGTACCGTCTTCGGTAAAAAACTTAGTCTTGCGGGTTTTGAGCCGGCTTCTATGTCGGCCGGTCGCTTCTTCGTCGGTTTCTTGGCACTGATCTTCTTCGTGCCCTGGGGCCAGAAGATGATCTTCGCTGATGCCACGGATTACCTGCGCATCGGTGTCATGGTGTTGCTGTCAGGTGCTTTGGCGATCTGGCTTTACTACAAAGGCCTGCAACGTTTGCCGGCGAAATTCACCTCCATCGTCGAGATGTTCTTCCCCCTGTGTGCCGTGGTGGTGAACTGGGTGTTCTTGGGCAAACAACTGAGCGACATCCAAATCTTGGGTGGCATCTTGCTGATGCTCGGCGCCCTTGTGATTCAACTGAAGAAATACTGACATGAAAGTTGCCTTCGCCATCGATTTCTTGCTCGAGCGCACGCCGGAAGTTTTTCTCTTGGAACTTTTGCTCGCAGGTTTTGATGACGCTGAGATTTACTGCCTTGCTCATGCACCAGGAAAAATCCTTGGCCGCATTGAAACTCATCGCATTCATTCCACACCCATTGATCCCACCGGTGATCGTGCTTGGATGCTGCCGACGGTGGCGAAACAAATCAAAGTCGCGAGTGATGTCGATAAGCTGATCATTATCTCAAGCGGCTGGGCGCATACCATTCAATCAAGTCCGAGTACGCAGCGTTTTACTTGGATGTATGACTTTGCTCCAAAAAACGTGGCACTCAAAGGCTGGCGTAAGATTTTTAATTTCCATCATCGTGATGTGAAAATGAAAGCGCTCATGGCCGAGAAGAACGTGGCGTTTGCGACGAAGACGCTCGCACTCTCTCTTGGATTTTCCGATGGGAAAATCATTTATCCTGGTTTTAAGACGGATGATTATCCGATTGTGCCAGATGAGCAGCACACAGGAGAGTATCCT
>JBEIPE010000041.1:0-12889 GCA_040377215.1 Halobacteriovoraceae bacterium | reverse complement strand
TACACGCCGTTTGTATGTGTGGTGGTGGTGGGAATTGCGATTAGCGTTTTACGGATGTGGATCTAGAAGGCCTGAATCTTGCCGGTCAGAATATCCCAAAACATTCTGAAATCTCCCATCAACGAATAGATAGGATGCTTGAAAGTCGCGGGACGATTTTTCTCAACGATGAAATGACCGTACCAAGCAAAGCCGTAACCTAGAACTGGGACGAGAGCGAAGAGCCACCAATTGCCTGTGAAAAAAACCGCGAAGAGTGTGGCGATCACAAAACTAGTACCAATGAAGTGGAGTCGGCGATTCTGTAAATTAGCGTGTTCGCCTAAGTAGAAAGGATAAAAATCTTCAAAGGTTTTAAATTCCATGACTACCTCCATACTCTTTATTGTGCCTATCTAAGCTCCGTGCAGCAACCCCCTAAATACTGAATAATATTAAAGCCTTCTTTATAACTAATCAATGTACTCAAGGTCTTGTCCGACTAAACCGATACGGCTCTTGATGAAAAAAGTACTTCTTCTCCTTATGATGGCCACGGCATTTCCTGTCTCTGCAAAGGACTGTGTCCAATGTGTGACGGCGCCCTCCTGGCTGACGATCTTTAATCCTTTCAGCTTGCCCAATGTGCCTGAGCCAGAGCCGTTGATTGAGATTCGTACGCCCACGCTTCCCCGTGATGCCGGTGCTAGCTACTGTCGTCGTAATGAAGAAGTGGTGGATACCATCGTCTTTCACCACACCCAGACTTCTTCAACATCCACCGTGCAAAACATCAATACCATGCACCTCGATCGTGGCTCAGCGGCCGATCCATGGCTCATGATTGGTTATCACTACACCATCAACTCACCTTATACGGGCGGAACAGTGCCAACACCTGTCGTGAATCAGGGCCGTCCCTTTAATCTTGCTGGTAGCCACGCAGGGACCAACGCTTACAGAGCGGCCGATGCGGAAACAAATCGCTTGATGGCCGAAGATGGGGCCATCCGCTGTGGAACAGCCACGGGCCCTCTTGAGGAGGCGGACGATAAATTTCGCAATGGTTTAGTGAAGGCCAACTACAATACAGTCGCCATTGCCGTCATTGGTAACTACGCCAAACGCACCAGTGAAAACCCAAGTGGCTGGCGCCCAAGCAACCCTCGTTATCCGAGTGCTGGCACTATTGAGATGGCAGGGAAACTTGCTTGTGAGCTTCAACGTAAACATCCACGCTTGAAAACCATCAAGTGGCACAGTTTCTATAATTCTACAGATTGCCCTGGTCTCCTCAAAGACCGTATTCCACAGATTAAAGCAGTCGCAGCGAGGTTCGGATGCACATTCAACTAAGTATCATCGCTGGGCTTCTCTGCACGACACTTGCATGGGCCCAGCCGAAACAAGAAGAAATCAAACAGCTCTTTGCCAAGTATGAGCAGATCATCGACGGCAAAAAAGATGTCAAAGTATACGACGTCTTCACAAAGAAATTTGTCGCCGAATCCGGTGGTGAAAAGTCAGTGATGGAAGGTTGGGAGAAAGAGAAGAAAGTCTCTTACGACTTTAGCATCAAGCCTAGTCGCATGAATAAAGACATGGCCTATGTCCAACGCATCCCTGCGGGCACAAAACAAAAGCCGCACTCATCATTTATCGTGGTGAAGGAACAGGGACAGTGGCGTATTGAAGGAACCATCGGCGATGAACAGTAAAATTTTATTCGCTTTTTTATTGGTGGCCATGAGCTGTGGCAAGATGGAGAAAATCCAAGACAGCTTCATTGCGATCTCTGGTAACAACGATCTCACCATGGTCGAAGTGCGCATTGGGGCCATCTATCGCAATGATCCCGCTGCCAACCCGCAAGGCTACGACTACATCGAATTCGAAAACACGCAGTACCGCTTGGGTTCTATCAGCACGGAAGTGGCCCCCGAAGTAGCTAAGCTACCTCGAGGGCAATCAGTTCCAGTCTATTTCAAGGGACAATTCGTGCGTCGTTCTGGCGTTTCAAGCACACATCCCAACGTCGAGTTTGATGTGATTGATCTGACCGCCATCACTAAAAAATGATCCTAGAGACCTGCTTTCAACATTTCGTAAGAACGTGAGTACAAGTTCGCTGAGTCTTTGTGGAAACCGAAGTTCACCACGCCGTCTTTAACGACAAGAGAAACACCGTAATCTGGCGAATCTTTCTTAATGCTTGGGTCGTACTTGCAGTTGATCGCCTTGATGCCTTTAACAGCTTCTTTGTAGTCGGCATCAGAGCAAAGAGCGGCTACCGCACTTACAACCTCGTGGCACCAGCTTGCTGTTTGAATCTGATCAAGGCTTGTTCCGAATGACTTCGTATCAAACGCGAATTTCGGAGTTGCACCGCAATCAGTTTTTACTTTGTCTGTGTAACTTTTTACTGTCCCTTCTGCTTCTGACCAAGCTTTCTTCATCATCACGCTTTGTGCGAAAGCAGAAGAAGCGAACACCAACGAACACAATACCAATGTAATCTTTTTCATAAAAACTCCTTATGTACGGTTAAAGATTCTCTGAGAGCCAATTTCTTGTTCTAGAATGAGTATTTACTGCGGATGAATTTGTACCGATTGAAAGCGCGCTGCTATTCTTGGCAAATTCAGTTTTGCCTTCAGCGATTTTGAATTCCGTTGTTTTCGCAAGCACCGACTTATAATCAGCATCTCCACAAAGATCTGTCGCCCCTTGGATGAAGCTAGCGCCTTGGCATAGAGTTGCTGGCTCTTTCCCCCAGCTTAAGCTGAGCTTGGCTTTACTCTGGCAGGCCTTGTTGAATGCTTCTAAGGCCGCATTGAGCTTTTCAGTGACTGCTTCTTTAGAGAAGCCGTCGCATGTTTGCTTTTTATAGTCTTCCGCAAGCGTGTGGGCTTCACCAGTGGACGTGAGATTGATATCACGGCCACCATGGAGCAAAATTCCGGCCGTCGGTGGCTTGGTGTACGCACGTAGGTAGCGGCCGCCCAAACGAATACGGAACGGTAGCCCTTCGTTACTAAATTCTTCTTCGCCAGAATTACGAGAGAGAGTTCGATTTAAGACGAGGATCTCCCCATCTTCGCTGACCCCAAGCTTATCTACTTTAACGTAGTAGAGGTTCTCTTTGCCGGCGAACTGCGCAAGTTGAACCGTGAGGTTCTCATTCATGGCCTTGAGAGAGCGCTCGGAAGCAAACGCCGTCGATGCAAACACACATAACATTAGAGCGAGTTTCATTTTGCGATCCTTTCACATTTTTTCTTTTTCACGCCTGAAAGTACATTGGCCTTGAGCAGTCCAGGACAAGCAACCGGTAAGGCATGGTCTGAATCTGTCATGCTCTTGGCCCAATCTGCTGTCAGCGCTTTGCCACATAACTCAAAAGCAATTTTCTGGGCGGCCACTTTTTCACGCTCAAAGCCTGGGCGAACAAAAGCATCGCTCACGGCATTTTGAACTTCTGCATCTTTGCATTTGGCATCGTCTTTCTTCATTGAAGCAGCAAGATAAGGAGCGGCCGTGCCCTTAGTAGAAAAAGTGCGCAAGGCCGTCTCACCCATAAAAGACATGAGCTCTACGTTTTTTTCGAGATGAGGATTTTCAATGATAAGGCGACGGCCGATTTCGAAGACCCACTCCCTATCGGTATCAGCCGAGATGGTCTTCAAGTATCCCACTGTTGATTTTGCAACGATGCCTTCCCATTCATCTGTTCGCTCAGAGGGTTTGACCTGCTCGGCAGTCACCAAAGCTTCGCGATAGCGTTGCTTGCCGAAAAGGGCCTGCATGTCTTTCATGGTCGAGGGGGTTTGGGCAATAGCAGACAGTGTCGCCAGTGCGAGAATGAGATATTTCATCGTTAGTTCCTTTCAAAGAAGTCTAAGAGAACTTCAAATACGGAACAAGAAGAGAGTCTTTGACTGAATCACTTCTGCTAGTGAAGATTTTCCCATTTATCGAAGCACGTCACAGTCCAGTCCAAAAGGTCTTTTTCAACTTCTAGCGGATTGGTGAGTTTCGAGATTTCTTGAAAATGATTGTTTCCGATAGTTTCGCGATTACGGGACCACAGTTCACTTACCGCCACGGCCTTACCATCGATAATCTCCGAGCTTTCAACTTCAACATAATCATCTTCATTGCTATAGGCGCGCAATGCTTTGCGTTGGGTAAACTTGCCCACAGCTTTTTTAGCGGCCGTCTCATCCAGCAAAATGTTGGTGCGATACCAGTCGTTTTCTACCCACTGTTTTCCATCTGTCAGAGCTCCATGGCGAGTGAGGCCTGCGTGGTAAGAGCTCGTCTCAACTTTGCTGCCTGGATATGTCACGCGATAAGAAATGGCAAAAGAGCCATCGGGCTGCTTCTCTGTACGAAATTCTTCCGCTTCATAGCTATATCGAAGTTGGCTCACGACTTTTTTATTATCTTTCATGTGTGTGCGCAAAGACTCGCAGCTGATATAGCGACGCTTGTAAGTCGTGCCTTTCAAAGGGTGACGCTTAAACGTCTGCGCACAACTCGCCAGAACGAAGAGTGAAAGTAGAAGTGAAATGCGCATAGAGACTCCTATTGGGCGAGATATGAAAGTTCGTCTTGAAAGCGATCCATCTTGGTCGCAAGCCCTGCTGGAAGTTTTTCCGGCAGCTCAATCGTGAGTACAGGAATCCCTCGTTCGGCCCAAGCATAGCGTCCCAAGCTTCCAGGGTAATGTCCTAGGCTTTTCCATTTCATGGGCAAATATTTAGGTTTCTTTGCGGGACCGTCATAGTCGAGCACACCAAAGGGCGTGTGAATCGAGACGATCAAGTTAGGTTTATAGCTTTCAATCAAAGAGATGATGCATTGAACTTCAGGTTCTGTGGCCGGTTTGTCGCCGGGGAACTTGGCCGGAGCACCGCCAAGTTTCTTCCAGTAATTCAAGGCCTCCGCTTCCCAATCTTTGGTTGGGAAATGACGGTTGAGATCAATCTTCGTTTGATTGGTGCGTGTGACGGCCTGAACGCCATCAGGATTCAATACTGGCACCACAAACCACGAGTTATGCGGTGAGAGTTTTTCCAGACGACGGATCCAGCGGAAGCCGATCTCGCCTGCCGGCAATTCGTTTCCGTGAATCATGGAGAGCACCAAGATGCGCTTTCCGTCGGTCTTTCCTGGCTTCGTGTAATGCAACAGCTCTTCTCCGCTCTTTGATTGGCAGCCATTCAATGGCTGCAATAGCGCGAACTCTGATTTGAATTCGACGAAGCGCTCGCGCCAAGGTTGGGCGTGGGCAGCGGTGGTCAGAATGAGGAGGAGGAAAAAAAACTTCATAAAAAAAGGCCTTCCCGAAGGAAGGCCCTAAGACATCAGGTTTTTACGATACGGTCACGCCAAGCGCGAACGTCAGGAGCGAGGTAGTCGTACTTCATACCGTCTACTGTGTACTGAGCAAACTCGTAGTCATGAGAGTGCGTGAGGCACTCAGTAGGACAGACAGTTGTGCACAGGCCGCAGTAGCAGCACAAAGCGGTATCAATGGTGAACTGAGTAAGATGCAAACGAATCGACTGACCGTTCGAAGTCTTCTTCACTTCAGAGCCTTCCGGCATTTTTTCTGAAGCGATGTAGATGCAATCAACCGGGCAGGCCATGGCACACTGAGTGCATGAGATACAGTTTTGAGCATCGTTGAACAAACGCATACGCGCACGCTCAGGCAACACTTCACGAACTTCCGGGTATTCGATGGAGACAGTTTTCACGCCCCATACGTAACGGAAAGTGATCCACATACCGACCACAGTGGTTCTCACTGCATCGAACATGGCGCCAAAGTACTGCTTCACAGAATTATGAGGAACTACGTAACTCATCTGTCCACCTCACCCAATACGATGTCGATTGAACCGATAGTGGCGACGAAGTCGGCCACCATTTGTCCTGGTGCCATGAGTGGCAACATAGACGTGTGCGTGAAGCACGGAGATTTTACTTTCAAGCGGTACGGCTCTTTGCTGTCGTTGCCTTCAGAGATGAGGTGAATCCCCAACTCGCCACGCGGACATTCTTGGCGCACGTACACTTCGCCTTTCGGCAATTTGATGATCTTCGGAACTTTACCCATGATGCTTCCGGGCTCGAGCTTCTCGAGGACCTGGCGAATGATCTTGATGGACTCGCCCACTTCGCGCATACGAACGATGTAACGGTTCCAGCAGTCACCGACCACACCATGTTCGCCATCACCGACTGGTACATCAAAGTCGAACTCTGAGTACAAGCTGTACGGTTGGTTTTTGCGAAGATCCCATTTGAAACCTGAGCCGCGCAGAACCGGGCCAGTGGCGCCGTAGTCGAGGCAGTCTTGGATCGAAACAACACCCACATTGGCGGTACGCTCAATGAAGATTTTGTTGGTTGAAACGAGGGTGTGGTACTTGCGAGTTTCTGGCTCGAAAGCATCCAAGAAGTCAGACACGCGAGTCAGCTGCTCATCCGTCCAGTCGTTCCATACGCCGCCAATCCAGATGTAGTTATACAAAAGACGAGCGCCGGAAACTTCTTCGAAGAGACGAAGGATTTTTTCACGTTCATCGAAAGCGTAAAGGAACGGAGAGAAGGCGCCCAAGTCGAGAGCGTAAGTACCGAAGGCCATCAAGTGGCTGGCGATACGTTGAAGCTCTACGGTCATGATCCGCAAGAGTTCAGCACGACGAGGAACTTCTGTGCCGAGCATTTTTTCAACTGCGGCAACGTACGTCCACTCCATGCTCATCGAAGCGAGGTAGTCGAGACGGTCTACGAACGGAATCACTCCGCGGTAGTCCAAGTTCTCGCAGTGCTTTTCCATGCAGCGGTGGAGGTAACCCAAGTGAGGGATAGCAGCGGCCACGACTTCGGAGTCGGTTTTAATTTCTACACGCAAAACACCGTGAGTCGCCGGGTGTTGTGGGCCCATGTTAAGGGTCAACAAGTCAGAGCGAAGAGTCTCGGTGTCTTTGTTTACGGTTGGCTTTTCGGTTGAGCCAGGGATGTCCCATTTGTTCATCATTATTGCACCTTCCCGGCAGCGGCTTCTTGCGCTTTCTTGATCATGTCCTGACGAACGATGAACTCACGGTCGGCCATATTCATTTTCCCCTCTGGGAAAACTTCCATGCCATTGTAGTTTTTCTGAGCGACGTAATCTTTACGGAGCGGGAATCCCTGCCAGTCATCCGGGCAAAGAATGCGGCGGTGATCAGGGTGGTTGTTGAAACGCACACCGAGCATGTCGTAGCACTCGCGCTCTTGGAAGTTAGCGGCCGGGAAAAGTTCTGTGATTGAGTCGAAACTACCGTTCACACGATCTGTCGTGCGAACTTTCAACAACAACTGCGCAGGAGCAGCTGGATCGAACTTCGCAAAGAGGTAAACCACTTCGAGATGCTCAACGTAGTCCACGCCAGAGATGGCCTGAAGCACGTTCATGCTGCCAGAGCTTTTCAAGAAAGCGCAGACCGCGTGGATTTTAGTTCCATCGACGAGAATTGAACTCTCGCATTTAGCGTCTTCCGCTTGGAGAACTTGTGCGTTCGCGCCTGAGACGGCAGCGTTGATTTTTGCAGCTAATTCATTAAGCATGTTTCACCCACTTATCGCGCAACAATCTTTCGTTCGCGATTTTCTTTTGCAAAGTCATAACGCCCTCGATGAGAGCTTCCGGACGTGGTGGGCATCCAGGAACATAAACGTCCACAGGAACCACTTCATCAACGCCTTTCAAGACGTGATAGCCGTGTTGCCAGTAAGGGCCGCCTTTGTTTGCACAAGAGCCCATGGAGATCACGTATTTTGGTTCTGCCATTTGTTCGTAGAGAAGCTTCACACGTGTCGCCATCTTAAGCGTCACGGTACCGGCCACGATCATCAAGTCCGAGCGACGTGGAGTCGCCATGAAGGCCCCACAGCCGAAGCGCTCAAGATCATACTTGGCCGCACCGGTTGCCATCATCTCAATCGCGCAGCATGCGAGACCGAAAGTCATAGGCCAAAGAGAGTTTTTCCGACCCCAGTTAAAAAATTCATCAAGGGTGGTCAGCGCAATACCATCTTGCATGGAACAACTCCAAAATATTCAATGAAAAGGATGGCTTAAGAGTAAAGCCGGAAGGCCTTGGACGTCAATGAAACTAGCTTGGATAAGAGTTAGTTCTGAGAGATGCGCGGGCAGCGAACTTCGACGTCTTGGCGGAATTTTTCCACCGAAGCTGGAGCACGTCCTTGCTGCATATAGGTCAGGCGGCGGCGGTCATTTTCACAAACTTTAGCGAGAACAGTCTGGTATTCCTGAATCGCCGCGAGAGGGTAAGGAAGGCCGTAAGCTGAGGAAACAAACTTTATTTTTTCTTCTTTCAGGTGAGGGAAATGACTCGCAATTCCGCGGTCAGTCATGACCTTTTTTAACTGCGGATAGAAACCACCCACGTGGTAGAAAAGCTCCGCCGCTTTGCCTTCATCCAAATGCCCATGACCGCGATCGATCTGTGAACAGTTGCCGTCTTGTTGGAACTCGCTGGTGAAGAGTTCCCGCATGACACGGCACTCCGTAACGAAAGCATGAACCTCGCCACCCTTGCCTTCAATCGTCGAACGTACGAAATCTGCCAAAGAAAAGTTCACCGTATAGGGATTAAAATTTTCCCGGTGAACGTAGTGAGTCAACTCATGGGCGAGATCCAGCAGACCTTCGCGCCAAGGAAGATGACGATTCACATACACCAAAGAGCGCGACTCAAAGGCCACGTTCTCCGGCGACTCCGGATGAAATTTACGAATCAACGTTGTATCAGTGAGTGAGCCCTCACCTGCTTTGATGACATCAAACAAAGTAAAACCATTCGAGCGTGCTTTGCGAGTGGCCGAAGCAACTAGCGCCTTCCCCGTCTCTGAACGCTGGAGGAGCTCAACCAAGCGCTGCACATTCATCTCTTCTGAAGTTGTCCACTTGGCCCAGTGAGTGCCGGTGGGTGCTTCTACAATAAACGTCTCACCCTTGTGAGCATGGGCGAATGTGGTAGCAAGAATGAGTGTAAAGATCCACTTCATGCCCTCCGTTTCGACTCAAAGGGCGCGAGTATTAAGTGCGATTAGATCTGAGGGAGCAGATAGGTAAAAATCGCCCGTTCCTTAGGAACAGTGACCGCACCGAGAGCGCGAATAGTCTTGAAAGTGTTTTGCTCGGCCTTTTGGGCCATCTCAACTTTGTAACTTCCTGGCTTCAAATCAAACTCAGCGATTCTAAGAGTTCGAGGGAGTGTGAGCCACGCTCGGGTATCGGCACGCTCGGAGTAAGCAATGCCCTTTGTGGCAGCGATATAAGAGCCCACGGCCGCGTACTTCGCCAATAGGTTATCTTCCTTCTCGTTCTTGGCGAGACTGCGGTAGACGGCCATGGCGGCCAAAATAGCCGTGATGTGTTTCACCGCCACACGCACGCCTGTGCGCAAGATACGTTGGCTCGATTCTTCTTCTAGGTTCTGGCGGGCGACATCTTCTAAGTGCGTGACCACCGACCACGGCTGCGATGCCACTTCCTGCCCTTTCTCATCGCGCACCAGGAGCCAAAACTCCTGCGGAACATTACCCGGTGGAATGATGGGCACTTCGAAAGCAATAGCGGCTTCGTGAGCGGCCACGGTCATCAAGTTGTGAGTGGCAGTAAAGCGACCGACATCAGTCACGTTCCGCGGACCGAGGCCCAGCATGTTCACTGCGAAAGCCGCCATGACTTCAGAACCCACGCGGGCGATTTGGGCGCTGGTCTTGGGATCTTTTGAGAGTGCGGCGAGACCTTTGATGCCGAGATTAATTTCTTCGGCACTCTTAGGAGGCATGACACCTTCTTCGAGGATGAAGGCGACGTTGCCCTTCTTCTTACCGGCCTTTTTTATCTCATCGGCAGTGACACCGAGTTGTTGTGGAAGTTGTGAGAGTTCGTTGGCACGCAGGCTTTGCGTGAGGGAGACAATTTTATCCAACAAGAAAGCGCGTGTCTCGGTGGCGAGCCCAGTCGCCTCGCGATGTTTGGTGGGAACTTTAAACTCGGCCGTATCGTTCAAGGCCTTCTCTAAGATGCCTGAATATTCCGCCGAGTCTTTGTTGAAAGAAGCGTAAGCGGGAGAAAGCGTATTGAGTAGTTTCCAGCCGTCTTTATACAGCTGCAAAGCGATTTGCAGATCGGCACGAATGCCGGTGGCCTCGTGAACTTCGCCGGCAATGATTTTGGCCGCGAGGTCATGGCGATAAAGGGTTTTGCCGCCAGTGGCGCGTTGCCATTCTTGGAAGAAAGAGTCCCATGCCAAAAGCGCTGCGCGCGCCGAGAACAAATGACGTCTCCCCTCTTCGGCCGGAAGTTTTCCTTCCTGGTAGATGCGCCAGTGCGCGAGGGCCTGGTGATAGAACAACCACGAGCGCTCATAGGGGGCGCCAAAGAATTCTCCAGAGGCGTCGTTCAAGACCCACTTGGAAGATTCGCGTGTGATGGATTTGGTGTATTGAGCGTCGATCAGCTCAATGGCAGCGGTGAAATCGTCAGCGGCTTTTTTGTAATCACCACTGGCGTAATTCAGGCGTCCGCGCTCCATGTACAACAGGAGTTTGGACTTGGGCTCTTTTTCTAATTCGGCTTTTTTGAGAAGTTCACGTGCCTTAGGGAAATCTCCCAAAGCAAAGGCATCACGATAGGCGCGAAGAGCGTCGCGCTGGGAGGATCCACATCCTCCCAGTACGAGCAATAGAAGAAGAGTACGAAGGAGCATTAGAGCCCCATGCTGCTTTTCTCAGAGTACTTGAAGACCTTCGTGCGCGCGCGCATAACTTCGACGGCTTTTTCCACGTCAGTCATGCGAAGGTTCACAGAGTATTCTTTGATGGTTTTGCCATCACGTTTCTCTGGTTTCATGTACACGTTACCGAAGATCATCAAATCAGCGCCGGTTTGTTTGCCGACTTGTTTTGCTGTTTTCGGATCAACCATGCCGTCGTTTTGGTATTTCACTTCTGCGAGGATTTTCTCGCGAGCCGCGTTGTCCACCAAGACGAAGTCCCCTGACGCTGACAACTCATTCAAGAGTTCGTCGTTCAAGTCACCGATTGGGTAATAAGCTTCAGACGTTTGGTTTTGTACGTCTGCGATGAAAAGCTTCGGTGGGTTCCCGCCGTTTTGAGCGAGGTAACGCTGAAAGCCTTTGTGGGCTTTGATTTGCTTAAGCACATCTGCAATGGCCTGAGTGGTATCAGCGCTCATCCAGTTGTCCGTGATCTTCAAACCTTTCTCGTCTGAAGTTTGAGCATCAACACGTTTCGCTTCGAAGCTTCCGCAGCTAGCGAGTGAGAGCAAGAGGACAGAGGCAATAATAGTATTTTTCATTCGTTACTCCTTAAACTTCGCCCTGACGAGCTTTCAAGAAATCTTCATCAATCTTATCGAGTGCTTTCTTCACGTTCTCTTTCACTTCTGGATCGTCCACTTTGCCGACCACTTCTTCAGAGGCCTTCAAGATCGCGTCCTTCAAAATCTTCTTGTTCATTTTAACAAGGACTGCGCAGGTGAAACCGATGTGGTCTTTCTTGGCACCCTTCTCTTTCAAGAATTGGCGTTTTTCCCAGTAAGTCTTGGTGACAGCTGCACCGTGAACCAAGCTCTGAACGCGCTCAGCAAGAGTGTTGCTGACGTAGTCGCGCATCGGTTGTGTTTTTGGGTTGGCCGGATCAATCGCTGCTGCACCTTCAGTGCTGGCCGCGAGAGTCTTCTGGATGAACGTGGTGATTTCTGCAGCAACATCAGCGCGAGCGTTGGCCTTCGCGAGGTTACAAGCGATTTCACGGTTAACTTTTGGCTCAGTCTCAAAAGCAAACCAGCGGTTGTCTTTCTCTTTCTCTTCTTGCTCGGCCCAGACTTCAGCGTCTTCGATCCAAGCTGGACGGAAGTTTGAAGAAGCATCACGGACTTCGAAGTCACGTTTGATGGTTTCAGTGTTGTCGACTTCTTTCACTTTACGCTTGGAAGAGCAGCCTACAGCTACAACAAGTAGCGCAGCTAGCACGAGATGAACGGATTTCATGATCACTCCTTGACGGGTTAGTCTTGTAAATTAAGTTCGGATAAACGGGATTCCATCATTTTTAATAGCGGTTCGCGGACCTTCATTTCACAGTCGGCTTTCGAGCGGCCACTGGCGGTCTCTTGCACCACCAAACCGCCGATCTTGGCACCGGCCTTAGAGACGTTCTCCACCGTGAGGATGAAGAACCATTTCTCGAAGCCATCCACTTTCATGTGTTCTTGCTTGGCTTCCCAGCGGGCGATCAAACGAGCGCCCGAAGTGAGATCAAACAAACGGTAACCAGAGTTGGTGAGACGGGCCTTGAGAGCGCCCATGAATTCCGTGGGTAGATTTTGGGCATCAAAACCCATCGGTGTTTCCGCACGACGAGACTGATACCACTGCTGCAAGTCCTGGGCACTCGGACTATAAGTCACACGCTGGCCCATCAAGATATTGTATCGATCGTTGAGGCCTTCACGTTGATGATGAAGTTCCCACATGCGGGCCCATGCTGTGCGATCTTTTCTTTTCCACAGCGCTTCGAGTTCCGCCTGCGCCTTATCGATGGCGGCACGCAAGTTCGCGCCGGCTTTGGCCTTGTCTAGAGATACCAGTGAATAACTAAGCTTTTTATAACGGTGACGTTTTTCTACGCGAGCGGCTTCCAACGTTTGCTTCACTTCATCGCGCACGCTGATCGCTGCCGTTTCTTGCGCTTGCGCAAATGCGCCGTTGCCGGTGGCCGTCATAGAACTCGTGGTGCTGGCTTCAATACGCGTTTCAAAAATCGCCGCAAGAGACTTCATGGCATTGGCATC